>NZ_JASPDS010000013.1:0-52200 GCF_030230715.1 Aerococcus sp. UMB1112A
GGAGCAAGTCACCAGAGCAGTCTGCAAGACTGCGGCGGAGACTTGTGAAGTGACACGAAAGCTGCCAGACCGAACCCGACTAGATGTGAATTACGGATAGTCGGCGCAGGACGCTACTAGCCGTTTGGAGCTCGTTAGGCGAGAGACCTTGGCTCGAGCCGATGCCATGCTTTAGCCGTTGGAGCGTTAGCGACTTACGGATAAAGTACAAGACGGCTTCAGCCAGTGTTGATCCTTTAAAAATTTAACGATCAAATTCAAAAGCGTAACGGATGCTTCTTAACATGATCCAAAAGCTTGATGCTCTTATTTAAAAAAGCTAGGGCAGTGTCGCCCTAGCTCATTCTAGCATATTTGTGACGTGTTAGTTAGATTTGCACCCTTTAGTCGGGTTCGCAGTTGCAGACTTGAAGTGACTTCACCCAATCGAAACGATCGGCTAAAGCCGCTCTTTTTCGTTTGGACTCCAGTCATTCAAGTCTGAGCGCAACTGCTCACACCCTTTAGTTGGGTTCGCAGTTGCAGACTTGAAGTGACTTCACCCAATCGAAACGATCGGCTAAAGCCGCTCTTTTTCGTTTGGGCTCCAGTCATTCAAGTCTGAGCGCAACTGCTCGCACCCTTTAGTTGGGTTCGGTCTGGCAGACTCGGAGTGATTTCACAAGTCTGAAACGAGCGAATACTTCGCTCTTTTTCCGACTTGCTCCAATCATCCGAGTCTAAACGCCAGCCCTCACACCCTTCTAGTCGGGCTCGAGGATGCAGAAAGGGCTCCTCTTCACAAAAAATCTTTCGAAGGCTTGCAGCCTTCTCAAGCTTTTTGCTCCAGAGGTCCACTTCTTCCCGCGCTCTCTCACACCCTAGTCTCCATCTCGATCAATGAGTAGGCGGACGCGGCGGTGGTTTTCGACGCGGACGCTGTAGAGTATGGTGCGAATGGCATTTGCTACACGGCCACCTTTACCGATCACACGCCCCACATCCTCTGGGTTTAATTGCAGGTGGTATTCTAAGTATTCGTCACCATCGACAATTTCCAGGTGGATATCTTCTGGATATTTTACTAACGGTGTTACAATCGTTAGCAGTAAATTTTCAATATCTGGCATGCTGGTTCATCCTAGTCTTATTTGTTGTTTTTAGCTTCGTGATGTTTCTTCATGATCCCTTGACGTGAAAGGATGTTACGTACGGTATCAGTTGGTTGTGCACCGTTAGCTAACCATTTAAGCGCTAATTCTTCATCAAGAACAACTTCTTCTGGTTCAGTTGTTGGGTTGTATGTCCCAATCTTTTCGATGATACGACCATCACGTGGTGCACGTGCGTCTGCTGCAACAATACGGTAGAATGGGTTACGTTTCGCACCCATACGTTTTAAACGAATTTTAACTGCCATGAGTTAATTTCCTCCTTGTTTCTTTTCAATATATATTTTCTTTAATCACATTTGTATACTATATCAGCTTTTCCCAGGCTTGTAAAGTATTTTTTCTTTACAGGCCCATTTTTTATTCAAATTGGTCCTGACCAGTCATCACAGGCAAAGAATATTCTGCTAGCTGCTTACTGCAACTTTCTTTGAGACAATGCACTTTCTCAGCGCTTTACTGCATCTTCTCTCAAGACAATGCACTTTCTCGGCACTTTACTGCATCTTCCCGCAAGACAATGCACTTTCCAAAAAAACAAAATCAAGAAAAGGGCAAAACTTAATAAAGCCGCCCTTAAAAACTATTCATATTTTCCCGTGCCGTTCAATGATTGGACTTTTTGGTTCGGCAATTTAGATGTGAGCAGAAGTGGAGCTTGATTTTTTGTCGTTAGCCACGAATAAGCAAGCGATGTGAATTAGGGATAGTTGGCGTCAGCCTTACTAGCCCTTTGAAGCTCGCTAGGCGAGAGACCTTGGCTCGAGCCGGTGCCGTGGCTCTTTAACGAAAAAAATCAAAGCGGAACGCATGCTCACCAGCACCATTCCCAAAACAATAATCTACAACCAATCCTTAACGGCGTTTCTTTTTCCCCAGCTTCTTATTGAGCTTGCGCATCATACGGCGGCTGGCGACTTCTTGCATCTTGTTGCGTTTGCCGCCGCCTGCTTGGCCCATGCCGCCCATGAGCTTGTCCAAACCGCCCAAGTTGCCGTTGGAGATCTTACTCATCATGTCACGCGACTGGTTGAACTGCTTGATCAAGCGGTTAACCTCAGCCACCGTGGTCGCTGAACCCTTGGCAATCCGTTTGCGCCGGCTCTGGGAGATTTCATCAGGATTTTCCCGTTCGAAGTTGGTCATGGACTGGATAATGGCCTTGGTCCGGGTCATTTCTTTTGGATCAATCTTGAGCTGGTCCAAGCCCGGCATTTGGTTGAGGCCAGGGATCATCTTGATAATATCTTCCAGCGGCCCCATCTTATTCATCTGCTCCATCTGCTTCATGAAGTCGTTGAAGTCGAAGGTATTCTCCCGCATCTTAGCGGCCATGGCTTCAGCTTCCGCCTCGTCGAATTCCTTCTGGGCGCGCTCGATCAGAGTCAACATATCCCCCATGCCCAGGATCCGGTTGGCCATCCGGTCAGGGTAGAAGATTTCAATGTCTTCCAACTTCTCCCCGGTCCCGGCGAATTTAATTGGCTTGCCCGTGATGCTGGCAATGGAAAGGGCCGCCCCGCCCCGGGAGTCCCCGTCCAGCTTGGTCAGCATAACCCCGGTGATTTCTAGCTCATCATCGAAGGCCTTGGCCACGTTAGCAGCTTCCTGCCCGGTCATGGCGTCTACAGTCAAAAGAATTTCATTAGGATTGACGGCGGCCTTGATATTCTTGAGCTCGTCCATCAATTTCTCATCAATTTGGAGACGACCTGCAGTATCGATAAAGACCGTGTCATAGCCCTTTTCTTGGGCGTATTGGATGGCCTTCTCGGAAATTTCGACCGGGTCCACCTGGTTACCCAATTCAAAGACGGGCAGGTCCAGCTGCTGGCCGATAGTTTGGAGCTGGTTGATGGCAGCTGGCCGGTAGATGTCGCCTGCTACTAAGAGGGGCTTGCGGTCTTTTTCCTTGCGCAGGTAGTTGGCTAACTTCCCGGCTGTTGTCGTCTTCCCTGCCCCCTGGAGGCCGACCATCATGAGGACAGTCGGTTGACCAGCTGACGCATAGTCGATACCTACCTGCTCGCCCCCTAAGAGCTCGGTCAACTCTTCGTTAACAATCTTAACCACCTGTTGGGCCGGCGATAAGGAGGCTAGAACCTCACTGTCCAGGGCCCGCTCATTGACCCGCTTGACAAAGGTCTTCACCACTTTGAAGTTAACGTCTGCTTCCAAGAGGGCCAGGCGGACTTCCCGCATCATTTCCTTCAGGTCTGCTTCAGTAATCTTACCCTTCTTGCCGACACCCTGGATGGCACCCTGCAAGCGGTCTGATAAATTTTCAAATGCCATATTTACACCTCACACTTTAGTCATCGATTTCATCATTTAATAACATCAATTCTGCCAGCATCTCATGCAAGACTTGATCTTCCGGATACTGACTGTCGATATAGGATTGGACCTTCTGACCCAAACGCTTACGCTGGCGGTAGGCCTTGACATTATGGAGGACCGCTTCATAGTGCTGGAGAATCTTCTCCGTCCGCCTAATATTGTCATAGACCGCCTGACGACTGACATCATAAGCCTCCGCAATCTCCCCCAGCGAATAATCATCCTGGTAATAGAGCGCCATATAAGCCTGCTGCTTAGCCGTCAACAAATCGCCATAAAAATCATAGAGGCGGTTCATCTCATTCGTCTTTTCCAATTCCATTCACATTCGCCCCTTAACTGATCTAGGAGCCAGCAAAACAAGCCCGCTGCTCCTCCTAACAATACTTAAGGATAACGAAGCCCCAATAGAAAGTCAATTCAAATCTTCCCAGAAAATCGTGCTGGTGAGCATCCATTTCGCTTCGAGTTTGATCGTTAAAAGCCATGGCACCGGCTCGAGCCAAGGTCTCTCGCCTAACGAGACTTAAAGGGAGAGTAAGGCTTGCGCCAACTCTCCCTAATTCGCTTCGTTTGCTTTTTCATGGCTAACGATCAAACTCGAGCTCCACTCCTGCTCATAAGTAATCATGTTGAAGCACTTATATTGCGTTATCCACTATAAAAACTACTGATTAGACCTAAAATAATTAGGTTGGGATCCCTGCCCCAGCCTTTTTTATTGTCAACGAATGTAAATTGAAAAATTAGTACGATTGAATTGTTTTGAATTGGAGGCGAACTTTCAAATAAGGCCCTGGTTTACAAGTAGAGGGCGGTGAACTTTCAAACAAGCTTTTTTGTTTGCAAGTAGAGGTTGATGGACTTTCAAACAAAGTCTCTATTTACAAGTAGCAGAGCTCCAAGCTGCCAGAATTTCTGTTTTTTTGATCCATTTTCTAAAAGAACCCATCAATGATTTTATTGCATTATATAAAAAATAAGAAATTCATGTCATTAGCAGGAGTGGAGCTTGAAAGTGATCGTTAGCCGTGAAAAAGCAAGTTCAAGGGTGAGAGCAAGAGCGGTTAGCTTTGGATGCTTGGAGTAAGTCGGGATAAGGGCAAGCAAGACTTGCACGTTTCCGACTTGCGAAAGCACTCCAAAGCTGCTCTTGCGAACCCGACTAGATATGAATTACGGCTAGTTGGCGATAGCCTTACTAGCCGTTTGAAGAATGCTAGGTGAGGGACCTTGGCCCGAACCGGTGCCACGGCTCTTTAACGATCACTTTCAAGACGGAACGTATGCTCATCGGCACAATCTCCATCAAGCAAATAATCTGCTTTTCACTTCAACCCCCAGCCTATTGCACTTCCACCACATCGCGCACCATCTGGTAGATAAACTGCTCTGGATCGAACTTCTGCAGGTCATCCAGCTGCTCGCCCAGGCCAATAAACTTAACCGGAATATCCAGTTCATAGCGAATAGCGAAGATCACGCCACCCTTGCCGGTCCCGTCCATCTTAGTCAGGATAATACCCGTAATATTCACGACCTTGGCGAATTCCTTAGCCTGCTGGAGAGCATTCTGCCCGGTTGTGGCATCGAGAACCAAGAGCGTCTCATGGGGGCCATCCGGAATTTCCCGCTGGATGACCCGGTTCATCTTATCCAGCTCCGCCATCAGATTGGCCTTGTTCTGGAGCCGGCCGGCCGTATCTACCAAGAGATAGTCGAAGCCTTCTGCCTTGGCCCGCTTGACCCCATCGAAGACAACGGAGGCTGGATCACCCTGATCGCGTCCTAAGACAATCGGCACGTCCACTCGCTGGGCCCATTCTTCCAGTTGTTCTACAGCCCCAGCTCGGAAGGTGTCCCCAGCCACGAGGAGGACTTTTTTCCCCTTGGCCTTCAATTGGTAGGCAATCTTACCGATAGTAGTGGTCTTGCCGACCCCGTTCACGCCCACAAAGAGCATCACGGTCGGGTCGTCCGTTTGGCTTTCATTGATTTCAACCTCAGGGCTTTCCCCCTTGTCGTAGATTTCAATCATCTTTTCGACCACGGTATTTTTCACTTCTTCACCGGACCGGGCATTCTTCAACTGGATCTCTTCGCGGACGGCATCCGACAAGGCGATGGTCATGTCGAAGCCCACATCGCTTGAAATCAGGGTCTCCTCTAGATCATCAAAGAAGTCTTCATCCACTTCTCTGAAGCCGGCAAAGAGCTCATTAATCCGCTCTGAGAAGGTCTTCCGGGTCTTTTCAACCCCCTTGTCATATTTCTCAAAGACGATCTGCTCTTCTTTTTCTTCGGCTGTCTCTTGCTTGTCCGTAACAATGGGGTCTTCCCCCGTGAAGGCTTTCTTAATGCGATCAAATAATCCCATGCTTGGGCCACCTTTCTATTTGTCCTTGCGACAACTTGTCGCTTCTGTCTTATTGTATCAAGTCTCCTGGTTTTTTTAAAATAAATTCTCTAAGGGCATAGGCGACCCCGTCTTGGCTATTGGACCGGGTGCTTAAATCGGCCTGGGCCAGGATATCCGGATGGCTGTTAGCCATGGCAATCCCTGTTCCGGCATAGGCGAACATAGCGGCATCGTTGCGCTCGTCCCCAATCGCATAGACCTGGTCCTTCGAATAGCCTAGGCGGTCGGCCAAAATCCCCAGTGCCTTGCCCTTGTCGATCCCCTGGGCCATGAATTCCAGCTCTTCTGGAACCGAATGGATGAGGGAGTAATCTTGGTAAAAGTCCTGGGGCAGCTTGGGAATCTGGGCGTCCAAGTGGTCAGGCTCTGTGGCGACCACCAGCTTGGGGAAGGTCAGGTCGCCGTCAAGATCTGCCAGGCTAACTTTTTCAGTCGGTAGGAAGTCGCGGGCATCCCCATAGTGTCCCGAATAGTCTGTTGGATAGGGCAGCTGGTAGACCCGGTCCCGACTGACTGCCTCCAGGGGCAGGTCCAAGTCGTGGAGGACTGGGTAAATGCTTGCCAGGTCTTCCATAGTCAGCGTTTCTTCGAAGAGGACTTCTTGGCCACGGTTGGCAACCACCAGTCCCCCATTGTAGGTCACGCTGTAATGGTCGGCACTATCCAAACCCACTTCTTGGAGAATGGCTTCGATGGCCGCTAAGGGGCGGCCGGTGCAAATCACTATCTCGACGCCGGCTGCTAGGGCCGCTTGGATGGCCTGGCGGTTGGCCGCACTCACCTCCTTGTCTGGATTGAGTAAGGTGCCGTCAAGATCAATGGCCACGAGTGCTTTCATCACGAGACTCCTTTCCTTCTTCAAGCGCTTCCGCGTCAAAGTCTGCCAAGCTGACCGAGGCCAGCTTGGAAATCCCCGATTCCTGCATGGTTACCCCATAGAGGACATTGGCGGCCTCCATGGTGCCCTTGCGGTGGGTAATGACGATAAATTGGTTTTCTTTGGAAAAATTCTGTAGGTACTGGCCATAGCGGCGGACATTGGCATCGTCCAAGGCAGCCTCCACCTCATCCAGGATGGTGAAGGGAATGGTCTTGACATGGAGGATGGCAAAGAGCAGGGCGATGGCGGTCAGGGCCCGCTCCCCGCCCGAGAGGAGGCTGAGGAGCTGGAGGTGCTTGCCGGGTGGCTGGGCCATGATTTCGACCCCGGTATTCAAGAGGTCATCGGGATCGGTCAGGACGAGGGTTGCCTTGCCCCCGCCAAAGAGCTTGGGAAAGACCTTCTCAAAGGCGTCGCGGATGGCTTCAAAAGTCACTTTGAAGCGTTCGGTGACTTCCTGGTCAATCCCCTGAATGGTCTGGTAGAGGTTGGTCTTGGCCTGGTCGGCGTCCTCCCACTGTTTGGTCATGAAGTCATGGCGTTCCTTGACCTCTTCATAGTCCTTGATGGCCGCCAGGTTAACGGGCCCCAGGTCTTCAATGGTCTGCTTGAGCTGGCGGACCTTGGTCGAGGCAGCTTCCATGGACATGTCCAGCTGGCTGATCTCCCGGGCCCGCTCATAGGTCAGGCCGTATTCTTCCCGCAGGTGGTCCAAGTGGTTGTCAATTGAAACCTCATAGCGGGAAACGGTCGCCCCGAGCTTGGCTTGCTGGCCCAGGGCTTCCTGGAGCTGGTCGTTTAAAGCTTGTTGTTTTTGACTCAATGCTTGGCTTTCTTTTTGGAGGTCCTTGCGGGCTTGACGGGCTGCCTTGAGGGCCTGGTCGACTTCCTTGAGCTGGGCTTTAGCCGCTTGGTAGTCGGCCTGGTAGCGCTCGGCCTGGCCGGACTGCTCGCTCAATTCTTGGTCTAGGTCAGCCAGGGCCTGGATGATTTGGGCCTGGTCTTTTTCCTTTTGCTTGAGCGTGTCTTTAGCGGCCTGGTAGTCCTTCTCGACCTGCTTCTTCTGCTCAGCGAGAACAGCGAACTGGCTCTCAAAGTGTCGGAGTTCGGCTTGGAAGTCCTGGAGGCGTTGGGCCCGGTCCGATTCGGATAAATTCATCCGCTCGATGCTAGCCTTAAGCTCTTGGACTATCTTAGCCTGGTCTTTCGACTTATGGTCAAGCTCGCCTGCCTGCAGATCCAAGTCTTGGACTTGTTCCTTGGCAGTGGCCTGGTCCATCTTGACCAGGTCCAGGTCGGCTTCTAAATTCTTCAAGTCTCGGTCGACTTGGTCCAGGGCCTGCTTGAGCTCTTGCTCCTCCAAGCGGCTCTCGCTGCCGGCTTCCTTGACGGTTTCCATTCGGTCGACGATGGCTTGGCCTTTAGCCTGGACACTTTCACGCTCGGCCTGGCTCTGGCTTTGGGCCTGGGCCAATTTGTCTTGCTCAGTCTGCAAGCGGTCGATCTCCTGCTTACGGGAGAGGAGGCCGCCCTTGTCCTGCTTCTGCTGGCCCCCGGTCATGGAACCCCCGGCATGGATGATATCACCTTCCAGGGTCACAATCCGCTGGCGCTGGCCGAGCTTGGCTGCCATCTGCCGGGCATTATCCATCTTGTCAGCTACCAGGGTCGTTCCCATGAGATTCAGCATGACAGCGCGGTAGGTCGGGTCATAAGTGACCAGGTCTGCTAAAACGCCCACATAGCCGGGGCAGGACTGGGCCTGGTTCAGGACTTGTTGGCTGAGCTGGCGGGGCCGGATCACAGCTAGGGGCAGGAAGGTGGCCCGGCCGCCCCGGCTTTTCTTCAGGGCTTGGATGACCTGGCTGGCTACCTTAGCATCTGCAGTGACAATATTTTGTAGGCCGCCGCCCAGGGCCGTTTCGACGGCTGCTGTATAGGCCGGGTCAACCTGGATAAGTTCGGCCACCGCCCCGTGGATACCAGAGATACGGTCCTTCATCCCCAGAGCATTCTTAACCCCGTAGAAGAAGCCGGCATGGCTCTCTTCCAGGTCTTCTAGGCTGGTTAACCGGGCTTGGACCTGGATCATCCGCTCATGGGCCTGGCGGTAGGCTTGGTCAGCTGCCTCTAGGTCGGCCTGATAGGTCTTGGCCTCTTGGGCGAGTTCTTGGTAGTTGCTGAGCAAGTCTTCGGTCGCCTGCTTTTTGTCCTGGTAGTCCTGGTCGCGGTCTTCCCGCTCCTTGATCAGCTTATCGTACTGGGCCTGCTTGGCTTCCTGGTCCTTCTGGTAGCGGGCCAATTGGTCTTTAAGCCGGTCGCTTTCCTTAGTGATTTCTTTTTGTTCGTTATCGTAGCGAGCCTGGGCCTGGAGGGCGTCGATATAGTCATTGCGCTTGGTCTCCAAAAGCTCGGCCTGGCCGGCAGTCAGTTCCTCCAGGGCCTGGTTGAGCCGCTGGTGTTCCTTTTCCTGGTCGGCATAGTCTTGGCGCACCCGGTCCAAGTGAAGGCTCAGATTTTCGACTTCCTGCTTGGCTTCTTGGATGCCCTGGTCAAGCTCAGCTAAGAAGTTCTGCTGGCTGGTCTGGTCGCGCTGGTGGAAGTCCTGCTTCTCCTGGTAGAGACGGATCTTCCCTTGGAGCTTCTCGGTCTTTTGGACCGTATCCACATAGTCCGTCTGAAGTTGGTTGACCTGGTCCTCCTTGGCTTCTTCCTGACTCTTGACCTGGTCGGCTTGGTCCTGGTAGGTCTTCAGGTCGGCCTTGAGCTGGTTGACTTGGTCCTTACACTCCTCCAGGTCGCGCTGGGCCACCTGCCACTGCTCGGACAGGGTCTCCACCTGGACGCTGGTCAGGGCGATCTCAATCTCTGAGAGCTCCTGCTTGGTCGCCTGGTACTTGAGGGCGACATTGCGCTGGTCCTCCAAGGGTTCGAGCTGGCCCGCCACCTCGCTTAAAATATCTTCAATCCGGTTGAGATTGTCCTCGGCCCGGGCTAACTTGCGCTCGGCCTCGACCTTGCGAGTCTTGTACTTCATCACGCCAGCTGCCTCTTCGAAGATCCCTCGCCGCTCTTCCGCCTTCTGGGTGAAAATCGCCTCCACCCGTCCTTGGGAAATAATGGAAAAGGAATCCCGGCCCACGCCGGTATCCAGCATCAGTTCCGTGATGTCCTTGAGCCGGCACTGGCGCCGGTTGATCATGTAAGTGGCTTCCCCTGACCGGGTATAGCGGCGGCTGATGGAGACCTCATCCTGGTCAATGGCCAGGACCCGGTCCTCATTATTGAAGGTCAAAGTCACCTCGGCATACTGGGCCTTGCGTTTGGCCTCTGACCCGGCGAAGATGACGTCATCCATCCGCTTGCCGCGCAGGGACTTGGCCGATTGTTCGCCGAGCACCCACTTGATGGCCTCGGTAATATTGGACTTGCCCGAACCATTGGGGCCAACAATAGCTGTAAAGCCCCGGTCCAATTCAATCCGGGTCTTCTCCGCAAAGGACTTAAAGCCGGTCAATTCGATTAACTTTAAATACACTGAAAGCCCCCTTCTACTGGTCTTTCTTAGCGAGCTGGTTTAAGGCTTCTTGGGCCGCAGCTTGTTGGGCGGCCTTCTTGGACTGGCCTTGGCCTTCCCCGATGACTTGGCCGTCGAGTGAAACGGCCATGCGGAAGACCCGGTTGTGGGCCGGTCCGGACTCTTCAAGCAGGTCATAGGAAAGGTTGATCTCACCGTTCTTCTGTAATTCTTCCTGGAGGGCTGTCTTAGGGTCCACTTGGCGGTTAAAGCGCCCAGCCTTGATCTTGGGATAAATATTGTCAGCTAGGATCACTTCGACAGCTTCTAGACCTAGGTCCTTGTAAACCGCCCCACAGACCGCTTCGTAGAGGTCGCACAGGAGACCGGGACGTTGGCGCCCGCCATTAGCTTCTTCCCCCTTGCCCAGGCGGATCAAGCGATCCAAGCCTAGTTCCACACAGCGCTTGGACAAGCTTTCTTCGCAGACAATCCGGGCCCGGAAGCGGGAGAGGTCGCCTTCGCGGAGTTCGGGATAGTGGGCGTAAAGGTAGTTAGAGACGAGGAGCTCAATCACTGCATCCCCTAAGAATTCAATTCGTTCATTGTCATTCAGGTCTTCGCGCTTCTTCTCATTCACATAGCTGGAATGGGTGAAGGCTGTTTCATAATAAGCCAAATTCTGGATCTCTAAACCGAATTGGCTGGAAAATAAGTCCTTAATCGCATCAAAATTCATTCCAATCACTCGCTTTCTTTTTGTAATATAAATTTTTTAATTTAATGGTGCTAGTGAGCATCCGTTACGCTTTGATTTTTTGTCGTTAAAAAGCCACGGCACCGGCTCGAGCCTCGGTCTCTCGCCTAGCGAGCTTCAAACGGCTAGTAGCGGCTTACGCCGACTATCCGTAATTCACATCGCTTGCTTATTCGTGGCTAACGACAATAAATCAAGCTTCACTCCTGCTCACAAGTAAATAGCAAAAATTTAAATATCAGTGCTAGTATCAAAAATATAAAATAACCTAGTAATCTTTGTTTTTATCTTAGCAGCAGTAATCGTTGAGTATTAGAAAAGCAATAATAACCAAAATAGGATCAATTCGACTAGATTCTGCCTTATGATACTTTTGCCTATTTATTAAATTAAATACGATTAATTCAGTTTTTTCAAAAGCAAAGGCATATTTATTATTAATTTTTATAATCGCTGATAAAATTTCATGAATTTTACCATTCATTTTATGAGCAGGAGTGGAGCGTTGAAGTTGGTCCTTAGCCATGAAAAAGCAAGTAAAGCGAATTACGGAGCGTAGGCTTTAGCCGTACGGTCCGTTTGAGATTTGCTAGGCGAGAGACCAAGGCTCGAGCCGGTGCCATGGCTTTTCAAGGACCAAATTCAACAGCGCAACGGATGCTCACCAGCACCGTTTACAGTTTACACTTACATTTTTTATATCTATACCGAAACAAATAGACTAAGCGATGGAATATCCAGCAGGGCTCGGACATTCCATCGCTATCTATCCTCAGGCTTTATCCTCGGCTGAGGGGACGTTATCGCGGATGTAATCGAGGACATCCCCCACCGTTTCGATCGACTCTACCTCATCATCAGGGATCTGGATGCCGAAGATGTCTTCAAGTTCCATAATCAATTCCACCACGTCCAGGGAGTCGGCGCCGAGGTCGTCAGTGAAGGACAGGTCCCGGCTGACGCGTTCGGCTTCCACCCCGTAGCGGTCAATGATCATTTGAAAGACTTTTAACTCCACTTCCATCTCAATCTTCCTCTTTCTCTCTTTGGGCTAAAGTTTCAAAGTCTTGGGCTAGTTGGTCGTAAAGCTGGCTATCGACCATCTGCCGGGCTTGGAGGATGGCATAGTAGAAGGCATCATCCTTGGCTGAGCCGTGGCACTTAAGGACCGGTTGTTTGACGCCAAAGACCACACCGGCACCAATATTATCGGAGTTGAGGCCCGCAAAGGCGGTTTTGAGGTCTTCTTTGACTAAGAGACCGGCGACCTTACTCTTCCAGGAGGCCGTCTTCAGGGTGTCGGACAAGAGGGTCACAAAGGCCTTGCTGGCACCTTCCAGGCTCTTGAGGACCATATTGGCCGCAAAACCATCTGCCACGACCACATCGCAAGCATCGTTGAGGACCTCGCTGGGTTCCACATTGCCGATGAAGTTGATCGTCTCTTCCTGGCTGAGGAGCTCATAGGCGGCCTGGGTGAGTTGGTTGCCCTTGCCGGCTTCCTTGCCATTGTTCAAGAGACCGATCCGGGCCTGGTCGATCCCCTTGACCGCCGCCATGTAGGCCGATCCCATGATGGCGTATTGGTGGAGGTGGGCTGGCTTGTTGTCCACATTGGCGCCCCCATCGATCAGGACCCAGGACTTGTTGAAGTCTGTAAAGCAGGGCATGTTGACTAGGAAGGCGGGCCGGCTAATGCCCTTCATCCGCCCCACCTGCATGAGGGCCCCGGCCATCAGAGCGCCCGAATTGCCGGCTGAGATAAAGGCGTCGGCCTGGGCCTTGCGCACGGCCTTTAAGCCGAGAACCATGGAAGATTTTTTCTTCTGGCGGAGGGCCTTGACGGGCTCTTCTGCGGTACCGATAACTTCCTCTGCCTCGACGATTTGGAGGTTAGCCGGCAGGGCGTCGGGCAGATAGGCATCTAGGGCCTCCGTCTGGCCGTATAGTTGAATCTCTAAGTCTGGGTATTCCTGGGCAGCCTTGAGGGCGCCTCTCAGAGGGACTTCTGGGGCGTGGTCGCCGCCCATGGCATCAATTGCAATTTTCATTGTTTTCTCCTTTAATCCTTGTTTTGTCTTGCTTCATTGGTCAAAAGAGCTAGGCTTGAACATCCTGGTCCAGGGCCTTGAGATAGGTCAAGAGTTGGGGATAGTCGCCAGCGTGGGTCTCCAGATAGGGCATGAAGTAGCCCACATCCTGGCGGGCGGCTTCGAGGATGGTCGCGTCCGCCAGGGGATCCGCCAGTTTGAAGCTAGGCAGGCCACTCTGCTTGGTGCCAAAATAATCCCCCGCCCCCCGGAGCTCCAGGTCAGCCTGGCTCAGGTAGAAGCCGTCCGTCGACTGGGTCATGATGGCCATCCGCTCGCGACCATTCTCGGTACGGGGGTCGGCAATCAGGACGCAATAGGAGGGGGCATCCCCCCGGCCCACACGCCCGCGCAACTGGTGGAGCTGGGCCAGGCCGAAGCGGTCGGCGTCCAGGATCATCATAAAGGTCGCATTGGGGACATTGACCCCGACCTCAACCACCGTGGTGGCCACCAAGACCTGGCTTCTTCGCTCCTGGAGGTCAGCCATGGCCTGGTCCTTCTCCTCATTGGACATTTTACCATGGAGGAGGCCCACCTGGAAGCGGCCCGCAAAGTAAGTGCAAAAGCGCTGGTAGATCTCTTCAGCGTTCTGGGCTTCCTGGGTCTCCGATTCCGCAATTAGGGGGCAAATAATATATGCCTGGTGGCCCAATCGAAGCTCCCCTTCCAATTGGTCCAGGGCCGTCTCTTCCTGGCTGGGACGCAGCCAAGTCGTGGTGATGGGCTGGCGGCCGCTGGGCAGGTCTTTGAGCTTGGAGACGTCCATGTCGCCCATGGTGGTGATCTCCAAGGTCCGCGGGATAGGGGTTGCCGTCATGTAGAGAACATTGGGCAGGGCCCACTTGCCCTTCTCGATCAAACGGGCCCGCTGCTTGACCCCGAAACGGTGCTGCTCATCGATAATAATAAAGCCGAGCTGAGCAAAGTCGACCTCGTCCTGGATCAGGGCATGGGTCCCAATCAAGAGGTCCAGGTCTTCATTGGCCAGGTCTTCAAGAATCTGCCGGCGATCGGCGGCCTTGGTCGACCCCGTCAGACAGGCCAGCTTAAGGTCAGAAGGCAGGAGGCTCTGGGCCGACTGGTAGTGCTGGTCGGCAAGGATCTCTGTAGGTACCATAAAAGCCCCTTGGTAGCCTCCGTAAACGGCCGCCATTAAGGCAATGAAGGCTACGACCGTTTTCCCACTTCCCACATCGCCCTGGAGGAGACGGTTCATCTGATAGGGTTGGCGGAGGTCGGCACAGATCTCGTTGACCACTTCTTTTTGTCCCTGGGTGAGTTCGAAGGGAATGGACTGGATAAAGCGGACCAGGGCCTGGTTGTCGTAAGCGATGGCAATGCCTTGTTCAGACCGGCGCTTGACCAGCTTCCGCCATTGGATGCGGAGGATATAGAGGAAGAATTCCTGGTACTTGATCTGGTAGCGGGCCTGGCGGGAGGCCTCCCCATCCGCTGGAAAGTGCATCCACTCCAGAGCTTGGCGGTGGGTCACTAGGCCATATTTCTCCCGCAATTCATCGGGCAGGACTTCTTCAATCTGGTCAGCATAGAGCTCCCAGGCCTGGCGGATATAAGTCACGAGCTGCTTCTGGGACAGGCCGGACGTCAGCCGGTAGACCGAGGCTTGTTCGCTCAGGTCGTCGGACTGGGCTAGGTCAATAATCCGCTGGCCAATCATCTGCTGGCGGTTGGCGTCGAACTTGCCGTAGACCACCAAGTCCTCCCCTACCTTGACCTTGTCCTTAAGATAGGGCTGGTAGAAGAAGACCACCCGCAAGACCTCGTGCTGGACGGCCAGGGTGAAGGTCAGCCGGCTGCCCTTTTTGCCGCGAAAATAATCGATAACGGCGGGCGTTGTGACCCGGCCCATGACCGTCGCCTTCTGCCCGTCTTCTAGTTCGGCCACATCCTTCACCGATAAGTCCTCATAGCGAAAAGGGAAGTGGTAGAGCAAGTCCTTCACCGTTACAATTCCAATTTTTTCCAGGCGGTCGGCCGTCTTAGGACCTACCCCTGGGATCTTTGTCACCGGATCGGAAAGACTTGACATCATGCTTCACTTCCCTTCTAAATATTCTTCTTTAATTTTAACATAAATGGCCTTAAATCACTATCTCGCTCAAGATTTCCAACAATTGTTTGCGGTAAATGTGGGCCGGCAGTTGGTTGAGCACCATGAATTCGTCGCAGTCCAAGCGCTTCTTCAAGCTCTGGAGCTGGCTGGCCACCTGTTTGGGCGTCCCGACGACTTTTTGGTTCTTGTTCTCCCTCAAGAGGGCTTTTTCTCGCTGGTCAAAGGGGAAATCGGCAGCATCATCGACCGAGAGAAGCTGGTAGACCGACCGCTTGTCGAACTTGAAGGCTAGGCTCCAATAGTCAACTGCCGTCTCCAGGGCGGGCAGGAGCTTCTCATCATAGGCTGCTACCACATATAAGGACACAATGGCCCGGGGCTGGCTGAAGAAGGCGGAGGGCTCAAAATTGGCCCGGTAGTCGGCAATGGCCCGCTCAGCTTCCTTAAGGTCGCTGTTGATAAAGAGGCCATAGTTCAAACCAAAACCCATCCGCGCTGCTGCTTGGACATTGTTGGCACTCCCAGCTAGGATAAAGAGCTCAGGCTGGTCCCCCACCCGGTGGGGAATCAAGAGCCGGTTGGCATAGGGGTGGCCAGGCGGAAAGGAATTCGCCAAGAAAGCCGCCGTTGACTGGAGCTTCTCCTCATAAGTCAAGTCAGACTGGAAGAATTCCCGGTCCAGGATGTCATTCATGGCATCCCCAGATCGGCTCTTGCCTAGGCCTGCATCGACGCGGTTGGGGTACATGGCCTGGAGGGTGCGGATCTTCTCCGCCATCTGATAGGTCGACTGGTTATTGACCATGGCGCCCCCAACCCCTACCCGGATCTGCTCGGTCTTTGAGGCAAAGTGCGCCGTCAGCAAGAAAGGACTCGAGCTAAAGATCGACGGTGTGCTGTGGTGCTCCGCAAACCAGTAGCGCTTTAGCTGGAGCTGGTCCGCGTACTGGATCAGCTGGGCCGAGCTATCAAAAGCATCCGCCGCCGTCGTGTCCTTGTCCCGGGGAATAAAATCCAAAATCCCAATATTCGTCTGCTTGCCGTTCATTCCAACATTCCTCCCACGCCCACTAGCCACAAGCACTGGGCTCTGCAATTTTCCTCATTAAGGCTATTATAACACTAAATTATAGTTAGCCTACAAGCATTTCCCCTCCTGCCTATCCAAGGGCTGGCCAAAGCAAGGCAGGGCCTATCAACTGAGCCGATCACCGGAAAGTCTTTGTCCCGAAGTTTTGGGGGATTTGTACAGATTTTGTATTTACAAAGAAATAAATGGTTGATTAAGGCTGTGCTGATGAGCATCCGTTGCGCTATTGAATTTGGTCCTTGAAAAGCCGTGGCACCGGCTCGAGCCTTGGTCTCTCGCCTAGCAAATCTCAAACGGCTCGTAAGGCTTGCGCCAACGATCCGTAACTCGCTTTACTTGCTCTTCACGGCTAAGGACCAACTTCAACGCTCCACTTCTGCTCAGACTTAACCCGCAAAAAATATTGCATACCTATTAAAACTAAAACCGAAAAATTTAAAATCTCACTACTCAAACTTTAGAATGCATCATGAATCAATATTGTCTTTCCATAATTTGTCCAAGATATGTCTTTACTTGTAATAATCATCAACAATGCCCTGCTCAGCAGCATACCTTACTTAAATAGCACATGCCTTTTTATTTTTTAAAATCATTTTTTGAAAGCAGACTCATTATGATCAATAAGATAAACAAAAAAGGTCCCACCTCAAACGGCAGAACCCTCTCCAGCAGCATCATTTACATTGACACTGCTTTTTTCTCCATCTATTGAAATGGGAGATTTTTGTTTTTTCGTAATAAAATTTATTAAGCAACTGGCAAATTTTACTTTACCATGCTCATAAGGTACTATCCTCCTATTCCACCGAAATCAAATAAGCGTAAACAGGTTGCTGGCCTTCGTGGACTTCCACTTCGATGTCCTCGTGCTTGGCTTCGACTTCCTCTGCCAAAGCCTCTGCTTCATCTTGGCTTACACCCTCACCGAAGAAGAGGGTTACGATTTCGGAATCCTCATCCAGCATGGCCTCAACGGTTGCTAGGGTTTGGGCTTTTCGGTCAGCTTGGCTGCTGATGATGTCGCCGTCGACGATGCCCATGTAGTCGCCTTCCTTAATAGTTAGGTCGCCAATCTTGGTATCGCGGACAGAGGTGGTGACTTGGCCAGACTTGACATAGGCCAGTTCGCTAGTCATGGCTTCCGCATTCTCATCCAGGCTGGCTTCTGGGTTGTAGCCTAACATGGCCGTCAGACCTTGGGAGATGGACTTGGATTCCACCACGCGGGCGTCTTGGTCCAAGATATCCGCCGCCTGCTTGGAGGACATGAAGATGTTCTTATTGTTCGGCAAGATCAGATAGCTTTCCGCGTTGACTTCTTGGGCCGCCTTGACAATGTCTTCTGTCGATGGGTTCATGGTTTGTCCGCCATTGATAACCTTGGAGACGCCCAGACTCTGGAACATGTCTTGGATGCCTTGGCCAGCTGCCACCGCAATCACGGCAATTTTTTCCTTAGGCTTGGCTGGCGCAGAGGCTTGGGCCTTGCCTTCGAGGATGGTGTCGTGTTGGAGGCGCATGTTGTCGACCTTGATCTTAATCAACGAGCCAAATTTTTGCCCATATTCAAGCACTTGGCCGGGGTGTTCGGTATGGACGTGGACCTTGACCACTTCTTCGTCGTTAACTACCAGGAGCGAGTCGCCCAGGTCGTTGAGGAAGTTGCGGAAGGTCTCATAGTCGAAGCTGTCGGTAACAGTTTCCCCTTCGCCCAATTTGACCATGATCTCCGTGCAGTAGCCATAAGTGATGTCTTCATTGGACACGGCATGGGAGGTCTTGAAGAAGTTTTCTTGGTGGGCCAGTTCCGTCACATCTGCTTGGGACATGCCGACCTTGTCATCGACTTCGATCTTTTCACCCTTGAGCGCTTCTAAAAAGCCGGTATAAATAATGAAGAGGCCTTGGCCCCCACTATCGACAACGCCCACTTCTTTGAGGACAGGCAGGAGGTCTGGCGTCTTGATCAGCGCTTCTTCCGCCCCCTTGTGGACTTCTTCCATGACATGGATAGGATCATCCTGCTGTTTGGCGGCGGCCATCCCCGCTTCTGCTGCCTCGCGAGCCACGGTTAAGATGGTCCCTTCCACTGGTTTCATCACTGCTTGGTAGGCTGTTTCCACCCCATGGTTAAAGGCATCCGCCAGGTCCTGGCCGGAGAGGACTTCCTTCTCCTCGCAGCCCTTGGCGAAACCGCGGAATAACTGCGACAGGATCACGCCGGAGTTACCCCGGGCGCCCATCAAGAGTCCCTTGGCGAGGTCTTGGGCTACCTGACCGACATCTTGGGCATTATTAGTCGTCACCAGGTCGCAGCCTGAAGTGAAGGAAAGGCTCATATTCGTCCCTGTGTCCCCATCTGGAACCGGGAAGACGTTCAAGGAATTGACATATTCCGCCTGGTCTTCGAGGCGCTTAGCCCCTACCGAAATCATATTTTTTAACTCTTTTGCATCTATCGAATTCACATTAAACCTCCTCAAGCTTTCCTAGTCGACATCCGTTCGAATGCCTTGGACAAAGACATTCACCACGTTGGCAGAGAGGCCTAGGACCTTCTCCAACTCAAACTTCACAGAACTTTGGACGTTACGACAAATTTCGGAGATCTTAGTACCATAGTTCACGATAATATAGACATCCACAACCACACGTTGGTCTTCACTGTGGACCACCACGCCGCGCGCATAGTTTTCCCGGTTGAGAATTTCTTGGATGCCGTCACGAATTTGATTCTTCGAGGCCATGCCGACCACGCCGTAGTTTTGGGTAGTGGCCTTGCCGACTACCATGGCAATGGCTTCATCACTAATTTCAATTTCACCATGTTTTGCTTCCATTTTTACTGTCATCTAAAAAGCCTCCTTATAGATATATGAAGCTATTAATTTAAAAAATCCTTATGAATAGTGTAACGGATTCAAAGCACAATTTCTACACATTCTCTCTCATTATACTATATTCTTTAACTAAATTATGTAAATTAAGATATTTATTATTTAAAAAGCTGGTAAATCGTAAATATAGGTTGCTTAATAGTAATTGCGAGTGAGCATGCGTTGCGCTTTTGAAGTTGGTCCTTGAAGAGCCGTGGCACCGGTTCGAGCAGCTTCAGCTCTTGGAGCGGAGCGACTTAGAGATGAAGTTCAAGGCTGCGCCAGCAGCGTTGCTACCTTCTTCTCACCTAGCGAGCTTCAAAGAATTAGAGTGCGACAAAAGTCGGTTAAGCCTGAACCACTGGAGCAAAATCTAGAAGAGCCTTGCTAAAGGCTCGCCTAGATTTTGTGAAGTGGAGTCAAGGTTGACTTTTGGAGCAGGTTTGGGTCCGTACGGCTTACGCCTACGCCCCGTAATTCGCTTCTAGTCGGGTTCGGTCTGGCAGCTTTCGTGTCACTTCACAAGTCCCCGCCGCAGTCTTGCAGACTGCGGCGGGGACTTGCTCCAGTGAACGAAAGCTAAC
Source organism: Aerococcus sp. UMB1112A (assembly GCF_030230715.1). Taxonomy (NCBI): domain Bacteria; kingdom Bacillati; phylum Bacillota; class Bacilli; order Lactobacillales; family Aerococcaceae; genus Aerococcus; species Aerococcus sp. UMB1112A. The sequence continues at coordinate 19,785 of NZ_JASPDS010000013.1, forward strand.
CGCCAGCCCTCTCACCCTGCTTAGTCGGGTTCAGGCTAGCAGAAATAGCTCCTCTTCACAAATAGCCGCCGAAGACTTGCAGTCTTCTCTGGCTATTTGCTCCAGAGGTCTATTTCTCCCGCTAGCCTTCGCACCCTGAAGCTTGCTTAGTCACGGCTAAGGACCAACTTCAACGCTTCACTCCTTCTCAAATCTTAACTCTTCTATGACCTTAATTGTGCTAGGCATTTTCAATCGCGAGAAATACAAAAGCTTATCTTAAATGATAAGCAATAAGAAATCGAGATTTTGCCATTTCCTTTGAGCAGTGGCGGGTTCTTGAGTCGATATTGCCACTTCCTTTGAAAAAAGGCAGCTTCTAAAGCTGATACTGCCAGTTCCTCTGAGGAGAGGCAGCTTCTCGTGCCGATACTGCCAGTCCCCTTGAGAAGTGGCAGCTTCTCGTGCCGATACTGCCAGTCCCCTTGAAAAGTGGCAGCTTCTCAGTCTTTATGGTCAAGAATGTTAGTGATTTGTCCGTTTCTATTTTTGAGAGCCCCGTCTGACTTTCCTTCACTTCCACCGTCAAAAAAGCGAACGCTAGTCATTCACAAGCGTTCGCTTTTCATTTTTATTTCAAGCAATGGATAAAGTACGGCTATTGATTTGTGAGCCGCAGTGGAGCTTGGCTGTTCACCAGCATCCTTTTATTAACCCGCTTATTTAAACTCGCGTGGAGTCAGTAAGAGGCGGAGGGCGTTAATAATGACGAGGATGGTAGAGCCTTCGTGCATGATGACGCCAATCGCGATGTCCATCTTGCCAAGGAAGTTGAGGGTGACCAGGGTTAGCACGACCAGCATGGAGAAGGCGATGTTTTGCCAGGTGATCCGGTCCATCTTCTTGGCTAAGCGGTGGGCATAGACCATCTTGGAGAGGTCGTTTTGCATGAGGACCAGGTCAGCTACGTCCATGGCCACATCGGTTCCGTCCCCCATGGCCACTCCCACATCGGCCTTGACGAGGGCGGGTGCGTCGTTGACCCCATCCCCTAACATGGCGGTGGTGCCGAAGCGGGTCTTCTGGTCCGCCACAATGCCGGCCTTGTCTTCGGGCATGACATTGGCTACTACTTCCTGGATGCCGATCATCCGGCCCACTGCTTCCCCGGTTAATTTGGCGTCACCGGTGATCATGGTGGTGTGGATGCCTTCCCGGTTAAAATAATCGATGGCTTCCTTGGCCGCTGGGTTGGGCAGGTCCATGAGGGCGATCAGGCCGACCACTTCTTCATTGACCGCCATGTAAACCACGGTCTTGCCTTCCTGGCCCAGCGCTTCTTCTTTGGCCTTAAAGTCTGCCTTGACTTGGGCGAAGGAGGAAGGCTTGCCGATCCGGTAGGCCTGGCCTTGGTAGTTGGCTGACAAGCCCCGTCCCAGTTCGTTTGCAACAGTTAAAACAGGTGCGGTCTGGGGCGTAAAGTGCTTGAGGATGGCCGTGGCTAGGGGGTGGTTGGATTCCTTTTCCATAGCAACAAGGATATCGACTATGGCCGCTTCATCGACCGAGGCATCGAAGTAGGCATCGGTCACGCTGGGCTTGCCGTAAGTTAGGGTGCCCGTTTTATCGAAGGAGATGGCCTTGAGCTCAGCGACCTGGGAGAGGTAGGCCCCACCCTTGACCAGGACCCCTTTTTTAGACAGGTTGGAGATGGTGGACAGGGTCGCGGGCACGGCGCTAGCAGCCAGAGCACAAGGGGAAACGGCGATTAGGTAGACCATGCTCCGGTAGAAGCTCATCTCCCAGGTCCAGCCGAAGATGTAGGGACCGGACAGGAGGACGAAGGGGAAGAGGAGGAGGACCAGGGTCACATACTTGGGTTCCAAGCGCTGGATCAGACTGGCGGTCTTGGTCAGGCTGGACTGGGACTGGTTGACCATGTCTAGGATCTGGGCGAAGACTGTCTCTGAACTGTCCTTGGTAACCTCCATGGTGAAGGTCCCGGTCCCGTTGATGGTCGAACCGAAGACCTCGTCACCTACCCCCTTCTCCTTAGGCATACTTTCGCCATTGATGGAAGATTCGTCAACCGTGGTCAGGCCGGAGAGAATAACCCCGTCAGTTGGAATCTGGTCGCCATTGAGGACTTTCAACTGGTCACCGACCTTCACCTGATCGACAGGAACCAGCTGGGTCTCACCATTTGCCAAAATCAAGCGGGCCTCTGTTGGGTTCATCTGCAGGAGATTGGTAATCTCACGCTTGCTCTTGCCGTCCACATAGTCTTCCAAGAAGTGGGCTCCCGCAAAAATCACAATCAAGAGCGCCCCCTCTTCGAAGTTGCCAATGGCCATGGCACCGGCTGTCGCTAGGACCATGAGGAAGTGGATATTGGGTAAGAATTTCTTATTTTCGAGACTCTTGCGAATGGTATCGCCAAAACCTTCAAGGATAATATGGTAGCCAGCGGTCACGATCGCCACTGTGAAGGCTAGGTTGGCATAGCCCGATCCCGTCGCCTCCAAATAGAGACCAATGAAGAAAGCCGCTAAGCCGACAAAGTACATGATAACCGGTAACTTCCCGTCATGGTCGTGTTGGTCTTCGTGGGTCTCAAGGCTTGCCTCAGCCTGGACCTCTAAACTCTTCTCGCACATTTCATTTTCCTCCTTAGATCGTTTGTTATACTTCCAATTCATTTAGCTTATATGGGTTTCATATGAGTATTCGTTCATCTATTGATTAAAGGCTTACATGAAGAGCCACTCATTCATGCCCTTATTATACTTGAACAGAATTTCATATGTCAACCCTTTTAAGCTAAAAAATCTGCCAAAAAGGAAAAACAAGCCAAGGCCAGCGCCACAAGCTTGAACTTAGCATATTTTTATTAACAGGGTGTGAAGGCTAGTAGCAATTTGCGCTCAAAAGCCCTGAACGCAGATAGCAAGTCGCCAATTTGCGCTCAAAAGCTCTGAGTACAAATAGCAGCTCACCAGCACCATCAATTCCCCCAGCCCTTACAATTAAAAGCAGAATGGCTTCAAGCTTTATAAATAAAACCGAGGTTAACTTATATTTTTGCTATTCAACGCTAGATGAGAAGAAGCTAGCAAGGCTGCGCCAGCAGCCTTGAACTTCATCTCTGCCCAGCATACGATATCTGTAATCTCACGCTGTTCGAACAGCTATCGCATAAGTCGCTTCGCTCCAAGAGCTGAAGCTGCTCGAGCCGGTGCTATGCTTTAGCCGTTGGAGCGCAAGCGACTTACGGATAAAGTACAAGACGGCTTCAGCCGTGTTGATCCGCTGAACTTCAAGGACCAAATTCAAAAGCGCAACGCATGCTCACCAGCATCATCTCATTCACCTATTAACCTTATAAAAATAAAAGCAGAATTGCTTTCAAACTTTTAAATAAGGCCGAGATTAGAATATTTTTTTGCAATCCATGTGGTGAGCAGGAGTGGAGCGTTGAAGTTGGTCCTTAGCCGTGAAGAGCAAGTAAAGCGAATTACGGATCGTTGGCGCAAGCCTTACGAGCCGTTTGAGATTTGCTAGGCGAGAGACCAAGGCTCGAGCCGGTGCCACGGCTCTTCAAGGACCAAATTCAAAAGCGCAACGCATGCTCACCTGCACAACTTAATTTAAGCACAAAAAAAGAAGCCGAGACCACAATCCCAGCTCCATTTTTTTATTTATAAGTCTTAGGCACGTTTAACAAGACCTGATTTGATAGCACGAGCTGACGCCCATACACGTTTAGGTTTACCGTCTTCAATAATACGAACTTTTTGTAAGTTTGCTTTAAATGAACGTTTTGAAGCGTTTAAAGCGTGAGAACGGTTATTTCCTGTTTTTGCTTTACGACCTGTGAAGTAGCATTCTTTAGCCATTATGTCATCATACTCCCTTCGTTCAAAAATCATGTACCAAATAATCATAGCATAAAGTCCAGTCCCTCGCAAGATTTTTTTACCGCCAAGCATCCCGGCTCTGGATCACCAAGAGACGCCCCGAAGTAAAGCTCAGGGTCATGGTCGACACATCGGGCAGGAATTCGTTGGAGATAAAGGCGCGCGGGGTGGTCATCTGGTAGTCGTCCAGGGTATAGACAACCTGGTTCAAGGTCAAGTCCGCCACCGGTCCCAGGCCAATAAAGGACAGATACTTCTTATCAGGCTGGCGGTCGATTTGGTGGTCACCGGGCAAGAGGAAGCCCAGGCTGTTGTAGGGGTCTTCAAAGGTCAAGCGCTCGAGAATCTCCCGGTAGCGATCCTCGTAGCCCAACCAGACCACGCTCAGGGTGTGGTCCAAGCGCCCACCGAGAAAGCCCAAACACCGGATGGTCCCCTGCCAGTTCATCTTTATGAGATAGTCCAGAGCTTCCTCCAGGTCGGTGGCATCCTTCATGGCGGGAAGTTCCACCACTTGCTTGGCTTTTGAACAGATCCATGCCTTCTCTTCCGCTGTCACCGAATCGAAGTCACCCAGGGCCAGGTCCAAGGGCAGGCCGGCTTCTAAGAGTCGACGGGCTCCCTTGTCCACCCCCAGGCAAAAGTCATCCGGACCCAGGTCCAGGCTCTCCAGCCACTTGGCATCCAAGTCCCCGCTCCCCACCAGCAAGGCTTGCGCATGACTCATTAGATCACCGCTTCTCTCAGGGAAAGGATGGCTTTTTTCACATCTTCTTGGCCGTAGACATAGGAGCCAGCGACGAAGACATCTGCTCCCTTATCATAGCAGGTCTTAATGGTTTGGTCTGTGATCCCGCCGTCGACTTGGATCAGGAAGTCCAAGCCTCGTTCATCGCGGATTTGGGCCAGCTGACTGATCTTATCGGTCACTTCAGGCAGGAAGGCCTGGCCGCCGAAGCCGGGGTTGACGGTCATCACAAGGACCATGTCAACTTGGCCTAAAACCGGCTCCACCAGGCTTACAGGATCAGCAGGATTCAAAGCCACTGCTGCCTTCATGTCCTGGCCTTGGATCTTTTGGATTAGGGCGTGGAGGTGCTGGCTGGCATTGGCATGGACGGTCATCTGGTCCGCACCTGCTTCAGCTAGGCTGTCCACATAGTCTTCGGGCCGGCTGACCATGAGATGGCAGTCGAAGAAGAGCTTGGACTTGGGACGGAGGGCGGCGACAATGGGTGCCCCAAAGGTTAGATTTGGGACATAGTGGCCGTCCATGATGTCGATATGGACCCAGTCGGCACCAGCTTCCTCAATCCGTTTCACTTCACTCGCAAAGGCTGACATGTCAGCGCTGAGAATAGATGGGGCAATTTTCATTTGGATTCCTTCTTTCATATAGTTTCTAATACTTGGGTTTACGCTTGGCGAGTTCATCCAGGAGCTGGCAGTAGGAGGTATAGCGAGATTCTTCAATCTCCCCTTCCGCTACAGCTGCCTTGACCGCGCACTTGGGCTCCTTGAGGTGGAGGCAGCCGCGGAACTTGCAGGCGGGAGCATAGGCGGCAATATCTGGAAAACACCCCGTCAGCTCGGCCGCTTCCATGTCCGGCAGGTCGATAGAGGAGAAGCCTGGGGTATCCAAGAACTTGCCCCCTAAGAGGTCATGGAGCTGGACATCCCGGGTGGTATGCCGGCCCCGGCCCAGGGACTTGGAGACTTCTGCCGTCTCTAAGTCAAGTTCGGGCAAGAGGCGGTTGAGGAGTGTCGACTTGCCCACCCCCGACTGGCCCACCACGACCATGGTCTGGCCCTGGCTAAGGCTTTCCAGGTCAGCTAAGTCCAGGGCATCACTTTGGAAGACCCGGTAGCCAATTTTTTCATAGAGGGCCATGAAGTCTGCCACTTCCGCCCGCTCGTCTTCTGCTAAGAGATCCAGCTTGCTGAAATAGAGGACCACCTCGATGCCTTCATAGGCCAGATAAGCCAGGAAGCGGTCCAAGAGCTTGGGCGAGATGCTGGGCTCCTTGACTGAGACCACGAGGAAGGCCAGGTCAACATTAGCCACAGGGGGCCGTTGGAGCTGGTTTTTGCGTGGCAGGACCTCTGTGATCAGGCCTTCCCGGTCATGGTCGGCGATAAAACGCACATAGTCCCCGACTAAAGGGCTGGTCTTAGTCTTTCGAAATTGGCCCCGAGCCCTGGTTTCATAGCGTTGATGGCTCTGAGCTTCTTCCACATAGTAGAAACCGCTCAGGGCGTGGACAATCTGTCCTTGGTAGTCTGTCTTAGTCACTGGCTTTCACCCGGTTTTCTATAATGGTACGGCCGTCCCGGACCACCTTGAAGGAGGCGATGTCACCTTCCACGGTTTCAAAATCCAGAGTATAGGAGGTATCCCGGGAAATGGTGAAGCTGTCGGCAGGACTGGCATAGGAATGGTTGTAGTCATCAATGTAGATCTCAATATGGTTCTCACCACGGGCCAAGAGCGGCTGGTCCTTGGTCCACTCGCTGGCTTGGACCCGGGTCCAGACAGGCCAGGTCCGCCATGACTTGAAGAGGGCGGTCGGTTCTGCCAAGTTGCGCAGGCCGACCGTGCTGTCATTGCGGCGGTCTTGGCGGGAGTGTCTGGAGGAACTGGAGCTGGATGATGACCGGCTCTCCTCTTCTTCCTCTTCCTCGCCCTCAGCTGGATCGCTGTAAGGGATGGTGATGGTGTGGGAGAACTGGACGGTGGCTGGCTTCTCAGGGCCTAGGGAAAGGACCACAGACAGGCTGTCACCGGCTTGGACCTTAGTCGAAGGCGAAGGGTTTTGGCGGATGACCCGGCCTGCTTCCACTTGGTTGGAATACTCACTGGAAGTGGTCAGGTTAAGACCAATCGAATCCGCATAAGCCTGAACTTCGGACTGGGTCTTCCCAGCCAAGTCTTGGAGGCTAAAGGTCTCCTTCCCCTTGCTGACCTTGAGTGTCACCGTGGTCCCTTTGACCTGGACTTCCTGGCCTGAGCCTGGGTCCTGGTCCACCACATGGCCGGACTTGATCTGGTTATCATAGACCTCTTCCTTCTTCACCTTGAAGCCCTCTTCTTCCAGCTCGCGCTTGGCCTCGTCAAAAGGCTTGTCGCGGTAGTCCTTGAGGGTGACCTTCTTGGGACCGGTAGAGACATAGAGGTCAATCTCAGCATCTTCCTTGACCCGGCTGCTGGCTTCCGGATCGGTCCGGGTGACCCGGCCATCCTGGATGTCTTCCGAACTTTCCTCCTGCTGGTCCCCTACCCGGAGGCCGGCTTCTTGGATCAGCTGGACGGCTTGGTCGGGGGTCATCTTGGCCACATCGGGCACTCGGACCCGGGTCATGGCCGAATAAACGGTCACTGACAGAAGCAAGAGGACGATCAGGGCACTGGCTACTAACCAGCGCGGCAGGGACTGGAGCTTGGCCCAGATGCCCTGAGACCGCGTCTTTACAGTCCGGTCCTCAGCTGGGTCAGGACGAGGCCCTTCTGACCGCTTAAGATCTGACGCTTCCACTTGACTTGTCGAAGCTGTCCCCGAAGTCGCCCCGGCAGTGGGCAAAACCAAAGTCTGGTCCAGTTTGTCAGCCTCTGCCTGGGCGTCCAAGTCCGGCTTGGCTAGGATAATGGTCTCAGCCGCTAAGCCTGGGCCATTGACCAAGGGCACTTCTAGATTTTCGGCATCCAGGGCGGTCGCTAGGTCCTCGGCCATGTCCCGGCAGCTCTGGTAGCGGTCGCTGGGGTCCTTAGCCGTGGCCTTGTAGATCACATTTTGGATGGAGTTGGGGATATGGGATCTTTCCGCGTCTAAGGCGGGCAGGTCCTCTTGGAAGTGTTTGAGGGCGATGGAAACCGCCGACTCCCCATCGAAGGGCACATGGCCCGTCAGCATCTCAAAGGAGACAATCCCCAGGGAATAAATATCCGACTGGGCCGTGGCCAAGCTCCCCCGGGCCTGTTCCGGCGAGAGATAGTGGACCGAGCCAATGATAGTGGAGGTTTGGGTAATGGAAGTTTCCGTCGAAATAATGGCGATTCCAAAGTCCATGATCTTTACGGTTCCATCGGCCTTGACCATAATATTTTGCGGTTTGAGGTCGCGGTGGACGATGCCGTGGTCGTGGGCGCACTGGACCCCGTCGAGGATCTGCAGCATGATGACCTGGTAGGTCTGGGGCGAGATGGGATGGTTGTCGCGGATATAGGTCTTTAAATCCTTGCCGTCGACATACTCCATAACAATATAATTCTCCCGCTCCTTGTCCCCGATATCATAGACGTCCACAATATTGGGATGGTCGAGTTCGGTAATGGACATGGCCTCGCGTCGAAAGCGGCGGATAGAGTCCGTTTCATCATCTAAATCTAAACGTAAAAATTTGATGGCAACTTGTCGCTCGAGGATGTGGTCAAAGGCCAGGTAAACATTGGCCATCCCACCGGAACCGATATGACTTAAGAGCTCATAACGCTCATCAATGAGCTGCCCGATTCGCATACTCGTCGCTCCCCTCAATCCGTGCCAAAATCACTGAAATATTATCCTTGCCCCCGGCTTGGTTGGCCGCTTCCACCAGACGTTGGATGGACTCGTCCAGGTGGGGATAGTGGTCAATGATGGCTAGGATATCCTCATCTGCCAACATATCACTCAAACCATCTGAACAGAGGACAAAGACATCATCCGGATAGAGGTGGAGCCGGTCGATATCCACATAGAAGTCTGGCTTGACCCCCAGGGACTGGGTGATGATATTCTTCTGCGGATGGGCCTTGGCCTCCTCTTCCGAGATCATATTGAGGTCCAGGAGTTCTTGGACATAGGAATGGTCCTTGGTAATCTGCTTAATAGCCCCGTCCCGGATCTGATAGGCCCGGCTGTCGCCAATATGGGCAATGGTCGCCTCCCGGTCCATCACGGCAATGGCCACCACGGTCGTTCCCATCCCTTCTAGGTCATGGTATTGCTGGGACTTCTCGATCAAGCGGTCATTAGCATCTTGCAGGACCAGCTGGAACCAGTCCTTAGCCCGCTGGTGGGTCATATCCACCGTCTCCTCCCAGGCCTTACCCACCTGGAAAAGGGCCATCTCACTGGCCACATCGCCCGCATTCTGCCCGCCCATACCGTCACACAGGATCAGCAGGGCTTGGTCGGATTGGTTATAAAAATCCCCCAGCTGGTCTTGGTTCTCCTTGCGCTGGATGCCGATATCCGTTAACTTCGCTACTTCCATCTAATCACTTCCCTCTGTCTTCTTTCTAAAGTTGGCAATAAAAAAGCCATCACTGGAATAATAATGGGGTAAGATTTCCAAACACCCCTGGGCTGTCTGGGCACGCTGGAGCGCCGCTTCTTTGACGGGCACGGCTTCGAGGGCCATCTCTGGATGGCGGTCGAGATAGGCGGCCACGACAGCTTGGTTCTCTTCTTCTGTTATTGTACAGGTACTATAGGTCAAAAGGCCAGACTTTTTCAAAAGAGGGGTGACTTCGTCTAAGATAGCCACTTGGATGGCCTGGAGCGCGGTCAAGTCCGCGGCCTCCTTGTGGTAGCGGGTGTCCGGCTTGCGACGGAAAAGGCCCACCCCCGAACAAGGGGCATCGACTAAGACCCGGTCCAGGCTCTCTGCTTCAAAATTCTGACCCAAGTGACGGGCATCCTGGCTGGCCACTTGGACCCGGTCCCGGAGCCCGGTCCGCTCTAGGTTCTCTTCGATCAAGGGCAGCTTAGCGTCTTGGATATCATAGGCATAGACCTGGCCCTGGTCACCTGCCGCCTGGGCGAGCTGGACAGTCTTCCCGCCCGGAGCTGCACAAGCATCGAGAACCCGGTCACCCGCTTGGACGTTGAGGGCCTGGGCTGCCAGACTGGCTGACTCATCCTGGATGGTGATCAGCCCCTGCTTGAAGGCCTGGCTGTTGGCAGGATTGCCCTTGGTCACCCGGTAGCTGGAAACATTAATGGGGCTGGCTTCGAGCACATAGCCTTCGTCTTCCAGGCCTTTAATAATCGCTGCCGCCCGATCCGAATCTAGGATGCGGATGGCCGTGGCTGGTGCCTGGTTGAGGGAGGCCATCAAGTCTTCAGCCTCTTCCCCGAAGCGGTCCCTGAAATAGGTCACCCAATAAGTGGGGAGGCTGTAGCGAAGGGAAGCGACTTCCACTTCACTGGCCGCTTTTTCCCCAATAAAGGTCTCCAGGTCAGGATACTGCCGGAAGCTGTTGCGGAGGACGCCATTAGCAAAGCGGCCCAGGCTGGCATTGCCCCGCTTCTTGGCGATCCGAACCGCCTCATTGACGATGGCGTGTTCGGGAATGGCATCCAGGTAATAATATTGATAATAACTTAAGAGAATCAGCTGCTTGAGCCATTTCTTCACCCGGTTGGGACGTTTGACCATGTGGCTGAAAAGGGCCTCAAGCGGGATCTGGTACTGGAGGGTTCCATAGGCTAGCTGGGTATAGAGGGCCTGGTCACGTGGCGCCACAGCCTGGGACTGGATGGTCTGGCTGACGACATGGTTGACATAGGCGCCCTCCTGGAAGACTGCCGTCAGACTTTCCATGGCCTGGTAGCGGGCGGACTGCTTAAGAGTTGGCTTATTCGAAGCGGTCGTTGACGTCAATATGGCCAGCCCCCCCATTAATGAAACTTGCGCTATCCATCTGCTTCTTGCCATTAGGTTGGATTTCTAGGACATTGAGGACCTTGCCGTCGCCCGCTGCAATCAGGAACTGGGCCGGTTTCTTCTTGATCCCAATAACGGTTCCCGGGGCCTGGTCGGTCGTCTGGTCAGCTAAGACCTCGGTCCGCCAGAACTTCCAGCGCTGGTCCTCATAGAGGGCATAGGCACCTGGCCAGGAGTTGAAGGCCCGGATCTTGTTGTGGATGGCCTGGGCAGGTTCTGTCCAGTCGATCCGCTCCTCAGCCTTCTTGATATTGGGCGCATAAGTGGCCTGGTCCTCATCTTGTGGGACCGCTCGCAAGTCCCCGGCAAAAAGGGCCGGCAGCTTGTCGATTAAAAGCTCAGCCCCCAGGTCAGCTAGGCGGTCAAACATTTCTGCCACCGTGACCTGGTCGTCGATTGGGGCTTTAGCCTGGGCTAGGATAGGGCCTGCATCCATGGCAGGGACCATCTGCATCAGGCTGACACCCGTCTCCTGGTCACCCTTCCAGATGGCATAGTGGATGGGCGCCCCGCCCCGATACTTAGGAAGCAGGCTGGCATGGACATTGACCGCCCCGTACTTGGGTGCTTCAAGCAGGCTTTGGGGCAGGAATTGCCCGTAAGCCGCCGTCACCAAAAGATCCAGCTCTGCTTGGTCAAAGAAATCGGCAATTTCTTGGTCTGAGGCAATGTGTTCAGGCTGGAAGATTTTAAGGTCGTGGGCTAGGGCCACTTCCTTAACGGGTGTTGGGGTCAAGCGCCGCTTGCGGCCCACTGGACGGTCCGGCTGGGTCACAACTGCGACCACTTGGTAGTCGGGCTGGTCCAAGAGGGCTTGTAGACTTTTTACAGCAAAATCTGGGGTGCCCATAAAGACAATATTTTTCATAGTACCTCCTAAATAAACGTCATCGGTTCAACATCAATGGCAATATAGACTTGTTTCTTGCTCCATTCCTGGGCCATGGCCTGGATTTCCTTGAAGGTCTGGTCCAAGCCGTCGAGCTGGCGGTATTGGAAGAGGAGCTGGAAATAATAGCGGTTCTTGAGCCGGGCAATGGGCGCCTGGCTAGGACCAAGTATCCGCGTGCCTTGGCCCTGGTCATAGGACCTGAGCAGGCGCGATAGCCGGTTCATGGCTAGCTGGGCCTCCCGTTCGTCGAAGTGGGAGACGGTCAGGCGGATGGTGTAATAGTATGGGGAATAATGGTTCATCTTACGGAAGGACATCTCCTTGAGATAGAAGCTGTCATAGTCCTGGCTCTGGGCCAGCTGGATGGCATAGTGGTCGGGGTTATAGGTCTGGATAAAGACCCGGCCTGGCAAGTCCCCGCGTCCAGCCCGACCGCTGACCTGGGTGAGGAGCTGGAAGGTTTTTTCGCTGGAACGGAAGTCGGGCAGGTTTAGGGCCGTATCAGCGTTGATGACGCCCACCAGGGTAATATTGGGGAAGTCCAGGCCCTTGGCAATCATCTGGGTGCCCAAGAGAATATCGGCCTCTCCGGTCTCCACCTTCTTCAAGAGCCGGGCCGTGCTCCCCTTGCGCCGGGTGGTGTCATTATCCATCCGCACGAGATTGGCCCTGGGAAAGAGCTCCTCAATCTCTTCTTGGACCCGCTCCGTCCCCGTCCCGAAGTCCCGCAGGTGCTGGTTCGAGCAGAGGGGACAGCGCTGGGGCAGGTGGATGGAATAGCCGCAATAGTGACAGTCCAGCGACTGGGCCTGGTAATGGTAGGTCAGGCTCACATCGCAGTGCTCGCACTTGAAGACATAGCCGCAGTCCCGGCACATCATATAGGCCGCATAACCGCGGCGGTTGAGCATAAGCGCCACTTGTTGGCCCTGGTCCAAGGTCTCCTGGATAGCATCCCGCAGCTTACGGGAGAATTGGTAATAGTTCTTATGGCGGAATTCCTCGCGCATATCCACAATCTCCACCTGGGGCAAGGGCTTCTGGTTGGCCCGCTGGCGGATGGTCAAGAGCTGGTAGACCCCGTTCTGGGCCCGGGCCCGGGATTCCAGAGATGGCGTGGCCGAACCCAAGACTAAGGGACAGTGGTGGTAGGCCGCCCGCCACTTGGCCAGGTCCCGGGCATGGTAGTGGGGTTGGTCAGCCTGCTTGTAGCTGGTCTCATGTTCCTCATCAATAATAATAATGCCTAAATTCTCTAAAGGAGCAAAGATGGAAGACCGGGCGCCCACCACGACCTGGGCTTCTTGGCGTCTGATCCGCCGCCATTCATCGAACTGTTCCCCCACTGAGAGCTGGCTGTGGAGGACCGCCACCTGGTCGGCAAAGCGTCCTTTGAGATGGCGGACCATCTGGGGGGTCAGGGCGATTTCAGGAACCAGGAGCAGGGCCTTTTGCCCCGCTTCAAGCGCCTTCTGGATGAGCTGGAGGTAGACCTCCGTCTTCCCGCTCCCAGTCACCCCTTGGAGGAGGAAGACCTGGTCGGATTGGGCAGCCATAGCCTGGCTGACCTGGTCATAGGCCTGGGCTTGCTCATGTAAGAGAGGCAGGGGCTGGGTCTGCTCAAAGTCGCTGTCGGCCAGGGGATCGCGGCGGACCTCCTGTTCATAGACCTTGAGCCAACCCTTGCGCTCCCCAGCTCGGACCGTCTGCATGCTGAGGTCATAGTCCTCCTGCAGCGTCCGTGTGGGCAGGGACTTACCCTCGAGTTCCATAAGCAGTTCACAGAGGAGGACCTGCTTGTGGGCCGTTTTGGACAGGCCGGCATGGACTTCCTCTAAGTCCTCCCGGTCCAGGAGGGGTTGGATCCAGTTCTCGGTCTTGACCCGCTTCTGGTCCTCCACCCGGTATTCCAAGCTCAGCTTGCCCTGGTCCTTGAGCTTGAGCAAGTTTTTTAAATGGCCGTCCTGGTCAGCTTGGGTCCAGGCATAGGCCTCCTTGTCGGCAAAATAATACTGGTGGTCCATATAGGATAAGTTTTCAGTGGGCCGGAAGTACTTCTCATACTTGACCTTGAGCAGGCGCGGGAGCATGGCGTGGTAGCAGGTCACCAAGAAAGAAAAATAATGGTCGGCCATATAGTGGCCTAGGTCCAAGAGTTCCTGGTTGAGGACAGGCACATCGTCCAAGAGGGCTGTTAGGGGCCGGAGCTCGCCCTCATAATCGCTAGCGGAGACTAGGTCTAGGACATAGGCTTGGACTTCCCGAACGCCAAAAGGCACCTCCACCCGCATGCCAGGCTGAACGAGGCCAGCCAGCTCTTCGGGGATGGCGTAGTCATAGGCTTGGTCAGTTTGTTGGGTCGGGACGTCTACAATGACACGTGCAATGGATTCGCTCACAAAATCCTCCTCTCTCTAATTACTCTTCTCTTCCATTTTAAACGATTCAAGGTCAGAAACAAATTTTTTCGTTGGGGAATATATTTATAATTGTATAAAAGTGATGTAAACACGAATGGTGGGCTTGAGCTTCCCTTCCGTCTTGGCTTTATAACAGATTAACGAAAAAATTAACAAGTAATACAAGTATGAAAAAAAGCTGGATGGGATTTCCAGCTTCTGTATAAAGGTCGAAGTGTTTGAAAAAACGCTCTGGGAATGGGCTTGACTGACCCTAACTTCAATCATAAGCCACACTTGGAGCCCTCATTTGAGGGTTGAACGTTAGCAATCCACACTGTCGGAGTCTATTTGTGGCTTGCAACTTGCTAACCCACAGTGTTGGGGTCTTATTGTGGACTGAGCGATGGCAAGCCACACTCGAAGGGGGCAATTGTGGATTGGCCACAAACCCTCACACCCTTAGTCGGGTTCGGTCGCGCAGAAGTGGCTCCTCTTCGCAAAAGTCTTACGAAGGCTTTCGGCCTTCTCCAGTCTTTTACTCCAGAGGTCCACTTCTAACCGTGCGCTCTCACACCCTATCTAGTCGGGTTCGACTTGGCAGAGTCGGAGTGATTTCACAAGTCAGAAACGAGCGAATGCTTCGCTCTTATTCTGACTTGCTCCAATCATCCGACTCTAACCGCCAAGTCTCACACCCTATCTGAGCGATTCGGGATCGATAACTAGGTCGTTGGAAGTTATTTCTTCCAGGGCTTGGCCGACGTACTTGGGTGAGCGGTATTCGTTGAGCATGGGGTTGCGGTTGACTTGTAGGTCGTGGGCGCGTTTGGCGGATACGCTGCACAGGGAGTATTTGGAGTTTACTTTTTCGAGTAAGCGGTCAATGGATGGGTAGATAATCATTAATTAGTCTCTCCTTCGTCTAAGTAATTCTCAACCACGTCATCGATGAAGCGGTCAACTTTGAGGTGTTCCGCTTGGATGATGGTTTGGATGTTTTCGACAGCTTTGGATACGTCATCATTTTCAACAACATAATCATACTGGGTCATTAATTGTAATTCGCCCCGGGCTTGCTCCATGCGCTTGGCGATGACATCAGGGGCGTCAGTGCCACGGTTGACGATCCGGGTTTCGAGTTCGCCCAAGTTTGGTGGCGCGAGGAAAATAAAAACCCCATCCGGCATCCGGCGTTTCACCTGGAGGGCGCCTTGGACTTCAATCTCCAAGAAGACGTCCTTCCCCTGCATGGTCATGTCTTCAATATAGGCCAAGGGGGTGCCATAATAATTGCCCACGTATTCGGCATATTCTAATAATTGTTCTTCTTCAATCATCTGCTCGAACTTGCTGCGGCTAACGAAGAAATAGTCCTGGCCATTCACTTCGCCTTGGCGCGCTTCACGTGTTGTCGCTGAGACAGAATAGAAGAATTGGTTACGATCGTGGTCCGTATCGAACAAGGCTTTCCGCACGGTACCTTTTCCCACCCCAGAAGGGCCTGATAAAACAACTAATAATCCTTTTGATTTCATAGAACACCTTTCACCCTCTGAATTTATATAACAACTATAGTAACATAAATCTCAGCCTTTGACAGTAAGATTACAATTTTTTTATCATTCTGACCCGTCGCTGATCTGATAGTTCCATTATAACATGAATCAAATTTTTTGTTTTAATATCGACAAGGGAACAGGCGTTCGATATACTAAAAGTACAGAACATCCGTTCCGGTATTTGCGATTATTCGAGATAAATTTTCAGTAAAGGAGCCTTCATATGGAAAAATTATCCCATTATCAACGTCTAAAAGCCCTCTTCACCCCCGCCAGCCAGCTTGCGGAAATCAAATCAAGTCAAAAAAGCACAGCCAGCCCAAACGCTGAGCCTAGCCAGCTGACCCAGACCATGCCCGCCCTAGCCACCGCCCGCGGACTGGACCAGGCCCTGAGCCAAGGCGATCCTATCTACCTGACTGTCAGCCGGCAAAATGGTCCCCTCCTGACCAAGGACATCCTCTTCGGCACTGTTAAACACATCGACAACCACAAAGAACGCATCGTCTTCGCCGAAGCCCTCAACCCCGTCACCCACCTCATCGCCCTCGACCGCATCCAGGCCATCAAAGCCGTGGGGAAAGAAAACTTGAAATCCCTCCCTATCCAATAAATAGCTCCCATACAGGGACAAGCACAATTATTAATATATCAAATAAGGATGAACAAGCTAGCAAGGCCCTTGCTAGCTTGTTTTCATTATGATGATGGAGAGGATAACTTGCCTAGCAGAGGACAACTTGCTAATCGAGGGCCTCTTCGCGAGTTGGTGCGACCTTACTAGCTAATCAGACCTCCGTTTGCGACTTGGTGCGTTCCTACTTGCTAACCAGGCCGATATTCGAAAGTTAGCCACCCCCTAGTCATAAACGGAGCTGTCATTTGAAAGTTAGCACTGCCCTATCCTGGCAGTCTTGAAGCTCTAACCATTTAAGGCCCAAGTTCAAAAGTCGACTAGCTCCCACCAAGCCCCTTTCCTTCACCCCAGATAAAAAGCTGTCCTCTATTGGCAGAGGGCAGCTTTTTCACTTCATTATAAGATGGGCGAGAGGAGTCGCGAGAGGTTCTGGCGGAGTTTTTTAAACCAGGATTGTTGGTCGAAGTAGGCAGCGTCCAGTGTTGTTGAGACCTTCAAGTCGTCCTGGTAGGCGGCTTTGAGCTTGGCTACCAGGTCCTTGTCATAGACGAAGGCGTTAACTTCAAAGTTCAGGCTGAAGGACCGGATATCGAAGTTGGCGGTCCCGACACTGGCCACTTCATCGTCGGCAATAACGACCTTGGAATGGAGGAAGCCCTTGTCATAGCGGTGGACATGGACGCCTTTTTCAATAATCTCCCGGCAGTAGTACTCGGTGGCCCGGTAGACGAAGGGGTGGTCGGGCTTGCAAGGGATCATGAGGTGGACCTCAACCCCTGACAGGGCCGCAATTTCCAGGGCTTCGTAGACACTCTCATCGGGTATAAAGTAGGGGGTCTGGATGTAGAGGGTGTGCTCGGCCGAGTTGATCAATTGGATGTAGCCCAGCTTGATCTGGTCGGTGTCGTCTTCCGGCCCGCTGGACACAATCTGCATGGGCACGTGGCCGTGGTCTGCCTCGTTGACTTCCGGGAAATAGGACCGGGCGTCATCCGAGATCTCCAGGAAGTCATCGTAGCTGTAGTCCATGGAGGCACACCAGTCGCGGATAAAGCGGGTCTGCATGGCTTGGACCGCTTCCCCGCGAACGCGCAGGTGGGTGTCCCGCCAGTAGCCCAGGGGCCCCCGTCCGATATATTCCTTGGCGATGTTGAAGCCGCCGATATAGCCTAAGTCACCGTCGATAATCACCAATTTGCGGTGGTTGCGGAAGTTGAGACGGAGGTCGACCAGCCAGTAGCCCCGGCTAAAGAAGCCACTGGTCTCTGCCCCTGCCTCTTCCAGTCGGTTGATGTCCTTACGACTGAGTTTCCGGCTGCCTAGAGGATCATAGAGCAGGCGGACTTTGACCCCGGCCTCTGCCCGCTCAGCCAAGGCTTCCACCACCTGGGACCCCATCTCATCGGAAGAGAAGATGTAGTACTGGATATGGATGTGGTCCTTGGCCTGGCGAATATCTTCCAGGAGCTGGTGCATCTTGGCCTTGCCATCGACATAGAGGTCCAGGTCGTTGCTGTTGGTCAGGAGGGCATCATCCGTCTGGTAAAAAAGCTTGATCAGACTCTGCTGGCTGGAGGGATAAGTCTTCAAGTCCCGGTGCATGCCATCTTCATCGATGTACTTATCGACTAGGCTGCTCATCCCCATGACTTGCTGCTGGGAGAGGGAAAAAATCTTGTCGTCAGACAGGCGCCGGCCAACGAAGAAATACAAAATAAAACCAAAACCAGGCAGGAGGATCAAAACCAAGAGCCAGGCCCAGATCGAAGTGACCGGGCGGCGCTGGCGGAAGACCGTGAAGACCGCCAGGATGGTGTTGGCAATAATAAAGAGCGAAAATAAATTGGCTAAAACAGTTTGGGTTGTTTCTAACATGCAGTCACCTCTTAAAAAAAGAGGCCGATAAGCTGATTCTGATTGAGATGGTGCTGGTGAGCATCCGTTGCGCTTTTGAACTGGCTCATTGAAGAGCCATGGTTAAGGACCAGGTTCAAAGCTTCACTACTGCTCAAAAATAATTAGCTGGCTCACTGTGACTGAGCCATCAATTGCCAACACTAAATAATTAAAGAACCACATAGCTTTCGGCCTCTTTTTGGATTATGAAGTATTTTTTATTTGGGTTTGTCAGATTGGATTGAGTGTTTTCGAAAAATCGGTGCGGTCTATTTGCTTTTAAAACATTGGGAGGCAAATAGACGCCAGACCTCACACCCTAGTCGGGTTCGCAGTTGCAGACTTGAAGTGACTTCACCCAATCGGAACGATCGGCTAAAGCCGCTCTTTTCCGTTTGGGCTCCAGTCATTCAAGTCTGGACGCAACTGCTCGCACCCTGCCTAGTCGGGTTCGACTTGGCAGAGTCGGAGTGATTTCACAAGTCAGAAGCGAGCGAATGCTTCGCTCTTATTCTGACTTGCTCCAATCATCCGACTCTAACCGCCAAGTCTCACACCCTTCCTTAGTTGGGTTCGGTTGCGCAGAAGTGGCTCCTCTTCACAAAATCCCTGCGAAGTCTCTCGACTTCTCCGGTCTTTTGCTCCCGAGGTCCACTTCTAACCGCGCTCCCTCACACCCTTTAATCGTTCAGGAGTCTCGACCGTTCTTTGCGCGAGATGTACTTGGTGTAGCGCGGGATGAAGTATTTGGCGGAGACGTTGAGGGTTACGATTAGGATGGCTAGGGCGATGCCTAGGTTGAGGAGGAAGCTGAGGCCGTTAGTGCGGAAGGCTTCGGCGAGGCCGTTGCTTTCGGCTTGGATCCATACCTGGTCAACGAAGCGACAGATAAAGTAGCAGAGGACACCGATGAAAGACCCGGTGACCAGGTTGAGATAGACTGAAGACATCCGTCGATTATGCAAGGTGCGTTGGAGGTTGCGGGCGAAGAGGCCGGCAAGTCCGACAGCAGCTGAGGCGATAACCAAGGCCAGGCTGTGGGGCCAATTGGTCAGGGCGACGGGCACTTGGTAGAGCTGGATAATGCCCA
Source organism: Aerococcus sp. UMB1112A (assembly GCF_030230715.1). Lineage (NCBI taxonomy): Bacteria > Bacillati > Bacillota > Bacilli > Lactobacillales > Aerococcaceae > Aerococcus > Aerococcus sp. UMB1112A. Next base: position 38,865 of record NZ_JASPDS010000013.1, read on the forward strand.
CCAATCCACCCGCCAAGCAAGCTGGCAGGGCCCCCCGGCGGAAGGCATAGAAGAGGATGAGGACGAGTCCCATCTCTAGACTCAATCCCGTCTCTCCCAGCTCAGCGGGGAAGACCAGCTGCAAGAGCCCAGCTAGTAGTGCCAGTAAAAAGCCTTCAATGATTGTCATAAATCGCTGTGATGCTTTCATAAACTATCCTTTCTTTCCGCCCTTCTTCTTGCGACCCTTGCGGTAATTGGATGCTTCCATAATCACCGGTAGAATCATGGGGCGGCGGTTGGTTTGCTTGAAGAGGAATTTGCCGAGTTCATCACGAATGCCCGATTTGAGCTTGGACCATTGGAAGTTCTTGTCTTCCAGGTTGTCAAGGACCACCTTGCGGACCCGTTCGCTTGATTCTTTAAGCAAGTCTTCGCTTTCTTTCATGAAGATAAAGCCTCTAGAAATGATCTCTGGTCCTGCCAAGATCTTGCCTTCGCGGCGGGAGATGGTCAGGACAACGACGAAGATGCCGTCTTCCCCGAGCATGGTCCGGTCGCGGAGGACAATATTTCCGATGTCGCCCACACCAGAACCGTCGATGAGGACATTGCTAGCGGGCACCTTGTCGCCAAGGGTCATCTTCCCCTTCTTGTAGGTCAGGGTATCGCCCTTGTCCAAGAGGAAGATTCTGTCTTCCGTGAAGCCAATTTGCTCAGCCAATTTCTTATGGGCATGCATGAGTTGGTATTCCCCAGACACGGGTATGAGATACTTAGGTTTCAAGATGGACAGCATGAATTGCAGGTCCTTAGGCGAGGCGTGGCCAGAGGTGTGGTACTTGGACGAGAGTTCCAGGGTGTGGCCCCCTGCCCGGTAGACCATATCCTTGGTTTCTGGGACAACCTTTTCCATATCGGTATTGGGGGTGGTGGCTAGGATCACCAGGTCCCCTTCCTTGATCTTCAGCTGCTTGTTGCCCCGGGCCTTGGCCATGCGTTGAAGGGCATAGAGGGGCTCGCCGGACTTACCGGTCTCAAGAATAATGATTTCTTCATCCTTGTAATTACCCAGCTGCTCAGTGCGCTTGATCAGGTCCTTGCTCGGTAACTTGAGCTTGTCCAAGCGGATGGCCACATCGATAATCTGTTCCAGGGCTTCCCCTGAAATAAAGATATGGCGGCCGGTGGACTGGGCCACGTCGATGATCTGTTGGAGCCGCATGAGGTTGGAAGCGACCGCAGAAACGATAACCCGGCCTTCTGCCTTGACCACTTCATCTTGGAGGGACTCCTTAACCAGCACTTCGCTGGCATTCTCGAAGTAAGAAGCAGCCTTGCTGGATTCGCTGAGCAGGGCCAAAACGCCTTCGCCAGCTACTTGGGTCAGGCGAGCAAAGTCTGTGGCATAGTCTTCAGAGACAGACGCATCCATCTTGAAGTCCCCGGTGTAAACAATGTTACCTTCCGAGGTCTTCAAGACAATGGCCACGGAATCTGGGAGGGAGTGGGTGGTCTTAATGAAGCTGACCACCACATCCCCAAAATCGATCTCATTATCGTCATCAATCGTGTGGAAGTCTTTGAAATTCTTCACGCCCACAGACCGGCTCATGACCTTCAAGAGTTCGATGGTCAACTCGGTCCCAAAGACAGGCACATTGACTTCCTTCAAGAGATAAGGCAGACCCCCGATAGCATCGGGATGGCCGTGGGTTAAGAAGACCCCGGCAATCCGGTCCTCATTCTCTTTTAGGTATGTAAAGTCAGGAATCATCACATCGATCCCTAACATTTCATTGGGTGGGTAGACAAGGCCGCAGTCCAGGATATAGATCATGCCATCGATTTCAACAATGTACATGTCCTTCCCATTCTCGCGGACGCCTCCCAAGGAAATAAATTTTATTTCACTCATAGAAACCTCCTTAGGTATTTTATCCCTAGACAGAAACAGAGCACTCCAACCCTCTAAATCGGCATGAGTGCTTGCTTCTGAACTAGATTTTATTTTTAAAAAATTATATTTTCTATATGGTGCTGGTGAGCATTCGTTCCGCTTTTGAATTTGGTCCTTGAAAAGCCATGGCACCAGCTCGAGCCAAGGTCTCTCGCTTAGCGAGCTTCAAAGGGCTAGTAAGGCTAAAGCCAACTATCCCTAATTCACATCGCTTGCTTTTCATGGCTAAGGACCAACTTCAAAGCTCCACTACTGCTCATAAATAAAATAGCGAAGAAAAAGCTGATTAATTTTTTTACAAAAATCAGATTAAATAACTTAAATCAAATCTTGTCTGATCATTTCTTCGGCGATTTGCACGGAGTTCAATGCGGCACCCTTCCACAAGTTATCTGAAACAATCCAGAGGTGGAAGCCGTTGGGAACATCCAAATCTTTACGGATCCGGCCGACAAATGTTTCCTTCTTCCCTTCTGCATTGATGGCTTGTGGGTAGACTTGGTTTTGGATATCGTCTTCAACCACAATGCCAGGTGCTTGGCTCAAGATATCTTGTATCGCTTCAATTGTAACATTATTTTCGCCAATTTCAATATAAACACTCTCAGAATGTGCACGAAGAACTGGCACGCGAACACAAGTAGTGGAGACAGGTAGGTCTTTGAGGCCCATGATCTTCTTGGTTTCATTGGTCATCTTCATCTCTTCGAAGGTGTAGTGGTTGTCTTGGAACTTGTCGATCTGTGGCAGGACATTGAAGGCCATTTGATAGTGCTTGTCGTCACCGGCGCATGGCAGGACTTCGGCTTCAGGCACTTCCTTACCTTCCACAATGGCCTTGGACTGGGCCAGGGTTTCTTCAATCGCTTCAGCGCCAGCGCCAGATACAGCTTGGTAGGTCGATGCAATGACGCGCTTGAGGCCATAAGCATCGTGGATTGGCTTGAGGGCCGCTACCATTTGGATAGTCGAACAATTAGGGTTGGCAATAAGGCCATTGTGGTCCTTCAAGGCTTCTGGGTTAACTTCTGGAACGACCAGTGGGGTGTCTGGGTCCATGCGGAAGGCAGAGGTGTTGTCGATCGCTACCGCACCCGCCTTCACCGCAGCAGGGACGAATTTTTCAGAGAGAGCCCCACCAGCAGAGAAGATGGCGATGTCCACACCTTCGAAGGAGTCTTCGGTCAATTCTTCCACTTCATAGGTCTTATCGCCGACAGGAAGGATCTTTCCAGCTGAACGGGCAGAAGCCAAGAGCTTCACATCTTTGACAGGGACTTCGGCTTGGGGTAAGAGGTCACATAACTGCTCCCCCACTGCTCCAGTAGCCCCAACGATTGCAACAGTATATTCTTTAGTCATAATGCTTCCTCACTTTTCTATTCCGAAGGCTGTGGACAAAAGCTTAGTCTTCTTTTTAAATAACGGACTTTTTGGCAAAAATCTGTTCCAAAAGTCAGTCCTGACATCCACTTCACAAACTATGTTCAATCGTTGGCCAACGATTGAACATAATTTGCGGACAGTTGCTATAGCTGTTCGACGCGTAGCGAGTTACAGATATAGTATGCGTTAGCTGATTCAGGCCTAACCGACTTTTGTCACACTCTCTTCTCATGATTTTTTTATTAATAGCCTTATTGTATCATATTTGTCAGACAAAGACGGGCTTTTTATGAATTCTTAAGCGATCGCTTGTCCCGATCTCCCTACTTCTTCTGGCTAAAAAAGCTAAGCTTCCCATAGCTATTCTCATCATATTTTAATTTATACTCCTGGAACCTTTATTTTAACGCTTATAAAATTCTTTCAGGTCGGGCTTTGGGCCTTGTTTTTGTGGCGGGGATTGCCTATAATTAATGCGATCGTCTAATTTAATCAGATATTAATCAAAGGAGAGACCTATGAAGAAAACACACTTACTTTTGGCGTCGAACCTGGCCTTAGCTGCCTTCCTCTACAGCCCTGAAGCGGTAGCGGCAGATGAACTGGCTACAGATGCCCAAAACGAAGAAAATATCCAAGCGCCTGCTGAAGAAATCGCGCCAGCTGGCCAAGACCAAGCTGCTGAAGCTGAGGTCACAGAAGAAGCCCCTGCCCCTGAGAAGAAGGAAGTCCAAGCGGGCTATTATGCAAACACTGACCTCGATAAGCAGCCTGAAATTGTTATCGGTAAGGAAGAAACAAAGGTCAGCCAGCCTAAACTGGATACCCAAAACCAGACCGGTGAAAAGTACACCAGCCAACTCCAAGCGACCGATGAATGGATGACCCTCCAATCCGGCAAGCACACCTTGGATACCCGCCCTTACGGCACGGCCGGCTATCAAACTATCCGCGCTAACTTGAAGGACCGCCAAGGCGACTTGGTCAAGGTGTCCTACTACATCTCAACTGAACGTGCCGACTGGGCCTACGTGAACTTCCAAGATAGCCTCGCTGGTTGGGTCGATCGCAAGGCCTTAAGCAAGAAGTTGCCTTTTGACCGCTATACCTCTGACGTGGAAAGCCTGAACTACTATGGCCGTCTAGTGGGCAACCACACCATCGACTCCAAGCCATGGGGAACCAAGGACTACCAAAACTTGGTCAGCCGCAATGCCTACAAGAACTTAGTTGGCACTAACGTTAAGGTAAGCCAAGGCGTTTCAACCGAACGCGCTAACTGGGTCTATATCGATAGCCTCGACGGCAAAGTTTCTGGCTGGATCGATACCAAGGGCGTCCAAAAAGTTGGCGACACTTATACGAGTGCTTTCAAAGATGTCAACTACACCGCCCACCTCAAAGACGGCGACAATACCTTAGATTCCAAGCCTTGGGGAATTCCTGGTTACCAAACCCTCCGCAGCCGGGCTCAAATGAAGACCCGCCGCGGCCAAACCGTCCAAGTTTCTCAAGAAGTGTCCACTACTCGTGCCAACTGGGCCTATGTGACCTTCCAAGATGGGCTCAAGGGCTGGATCGACCGGGCAGGCCTCAAGCCAGGTGCTGGTCCTAAGCGCGCCAACGGAATCGATGACTACACTTCAGCTCATAAGGACGTGAAGTATGTGGCCACTATCGTTGACGGCAACCATACCCTCGATACCCTACCTTGGGGCATTCCTGGCTACTCCACCATCGCTAGCCGGTCCGACATGAAGAAACACCAAGGCGAACGGGTCCAAGTGTCGCAAGAAGTCTCTACTAACCGGGCCAACTGGGCACTGATCACCCTTCCTAACGGGACGAGCGGCTGGTTCGACATCAAGGGCTTGACCCGCGGCAAGGTCGACTCCTACACCAGCCCTCAAAAGTCTGTCAACTACACCGCCACCATTTCTAACGGCAACCATACCCTAGATACCCTACCTTGGGGCATTCCTGGCTACAAGACCATCGCCACTCGGTCCGACATGAAGAAACACACCGGCGACCAAGTCAAGGTAAGTAGCGAAGTCTCCACCAACCGTGCAGACTGGGCCTACATTACTTTATCCGATGGCACTAGCGGCTGGTTCGACCGCGCCGGCTTAACCAAGGGCCAAGTCGACGTTTACACCTCGAATGCGAAAAAGGTCAACTACTCTGCTCGCTTAACCAACGGCAACCACACCCTGGACTCCAAACCATGGGGTATTCCAGGTTTTGAAACCATCAAGTCTCGCGGCCAGATGAAGGCTTACACCGGCCAAAATGTTCAGGTCAACCAAGAAGTCTCCACCAACCGGGCCGACTGGGTCAACATCACCCTAGCAGACGGCACCCGCGGCTGGATCGACGCCAAGGCGGTTGCGCCTGAACGCGTCCTCACCCACGTGCCTTATGTCAGCCAATACAAGCCTGTCTTCGCACCATGGGGCTGTGCCGGCGCTGCCTCTGCCATGCTTTTAGGTGCTAAGGACGTCGACTTCAACCTCGACACCCTCATCCGCAACACCCCAATGTACCCAAGCGATCCAAACGGCCAAAAAGGCGACGTCTTCACCGGCCAAGGCTTCGGCTGGGTCATCAACCCTAAAGGCCTGACCAACTACCTGAAGACCTACTACTCCGGTGTCAAAAACATCACGGGCGCTAACACCCAAGAGATCATCGATACCGTCCTCGCCGGCAACCCTGTCCTCTACTACGGCTACTCCTCTTACCAAAAACCAGGTGACTATGTTCGCAACCACTGCAAGGTCATCACCGGTTACAAGAACAACGCCTTCCGCGTCTACGACCCACTCTACTCCAACGCCAACAAGGGCGCTATGACCGGTGGCAAGAACCCAGCCTACGACCTCGGCGCAAGACACTGGCTACCAATCAGCAAGTTCAACCTTGAATATAATGGACAAGCCATTACGATTCTGTAAGGGTGTGAGAGGATGCGGGAGAAAGGGGCCTCTGGAGTAAAGAGCCAAAGAAGACTGAAAGTCTTCGGCGGCTCTTTGCGAAGAGGAGCCCTTTCTGCATCCTCGAACCCGACTAAGGAAGGGTGTGAGGGAGCGCGGTTAGAAGTGGACCTCTGGAGCAAAAGACCGGAGAAGTCGAGAGACTTCGCAGGGATTTTGTGAAGAGGAGCCACTTCTGCGCAACCGAACCCAACTAAGGAAGGGTGTGAGATTTGGCGTTTAGGCTTGGATGATTGGAGCAAGTCAGAATAAGAGCGAAGCATTCGCTCGTTTCTGACTTGTGAAATCACTCCAAGCCTGCCAAGTCGAACCCGACTAGTAAGGGTGTGAGGGAGCGCGGTTAGCTTCCTTTCACTGGAACAAGTCACCAGAGCAGTCTGCAAGACTGCGGCGGAGACTTGTGAAGTGACAAGGAAGCTGCGCGACCGAACCCGACTAAGGGTGTGAGGGAGAGCGTTCAGCTTTGGATGCTTGGAGTAAGTTGGGATAAGGGCAAGCCACGCTTGCACGTTCCCAACTTGCGAAAGCACGCCAAAGCTGCTCTTGCAAACCCGACTAGATAATATATAACAAAAGTTTTCAACTTTTGTTATCCTCTATCCTCTAGCAGCAAGCTAGGGGATTTTTTGTATGAAATGAACTGTGCTGGGGCATTCGTTCCTGCCTCTTCTCTTAAGAACTGGCAGCTTCTCAAACCGTTACTGCATCTGCTCCTTCGATATTGCAGTTTCTTGATGTCTTACTGCATCTTCACTCGCGATGTTGCAGTTTCTCGATGTGCTACTGCATCTTCCCCTATGATATTGCAGTTGCTCAGCGCGTTACCGCATCTTCTCCCGTGATATTGCAGTTTCTCAGCCTGTAGCTCTGGAAATTTACTAGGTCTCTGATAGTTATTGATAAAACGATATATTTTGTTTATATTATATTTAAAAATATTGAGAACGCAAAAAAAGCAGCTAGCCCCTTCTCTCAGGTCACTAGCTGCTTTATTTGTGTTGCTGGCTATTTGATTGCTCTTATTAAAATCAAAGCACCATTTCTTTTTTTAATTTAATGCTTAATGCAAACAATGAAATCCGATTGCTTCTCCAAATCATGAGCAGGAGTGGAGCTTGAAAGTGATCGTTAGCCGTGACCAAGCAAGCGAAGCGAATTACGTATCGTAGGCGCTAGCCATACGATACGTTTGAGTCTCGCTAGGTGAGGGACCTTGGCCCGAACCGATGCCACGGCTCTTTAACGATCACTTTCAAAGCAGAACGTATGCTCAACAATGTTAATGCATTCAATCCCCATCATCAAGCATCCAATCCCAGCCTACTCTTCGTCCTTATCCGTCAGAGCCTTCATGGACAGGTTGATCCGGCCGCGGTCATCGACTTCGATCACCTTAACGCGGACGATATCGCCGATATTGACCACATCTTCCACCTTGTTGGTCCGTTTGTGTTGGAGTTCGGAAATGTGGATCATGCCGTTTTGGCCAGGTGCTAGGTCAACGAAGGCACCAAATTTCTCGATACGGAAGACCTTGCCTTCGTAGATTTGGCCGACTTCAATCTTCAGGGTCAGCTGCTCGATGATTTCGATGGCGCGGTCGATCATGGCTTGGTCATCTGAATAGATAGTCACCAGGCCGTCATCCGCGATATCGATCTTGGTGCCGGTTTCGTCGATGATGCCGTTGATGGTTTCGCCACCCTTACCGATCACGACCTTGATTTGGTCTTCGTCGATGCGGATCTTGCCGATCTTAGGCGCATACTTGCTCAGTTCAGCCCGTGGTTCGGCAATCGTAGAGGTGATTTGGTCGAGGATCTGCATCCGCGCTTGCTTGGCTTGGGCCAGGGATTCGCGCAGGATTTCCTCAGTAATCCCCTTGATCTTGATATCCATCTGGAGGGCGGTAATCCCTTCAGCCGTCCCTGCCACCTTGAAGTCCATGTCGCCCAGATGATCTTCCAGGCCTTGGATATCCGTCAAAATGGTGTACTTGCTTTCATCTGCTTCGTTCATGACCAGACCCATGGCAATCCCGGCAACTGGCGCCTTGATTGGCACACCAGCGTCCATCATGGCTAAGGTTGACGCACAGATAGAAGCTTGGGAAGAAGAGCCGTTGGATTCCAGCACTTCAGCCACCAAGCGGATGGTGTAAGGGAAGTCTTCTTCTTCAGGGATCACTTGGCTCAGAGCACGGTGGCCCAAAGCCCCGTGGCCGATTTCACGCCGGCCTGGAGAGCCGTAGCGGCCGTTTGAGCCCACAGAGTATTGAGGGAAGTTGTAGTGGTGAATAAAGCGTTGGTCGTAGTCAGGTCCTAAGCCATCGATGTGTTGGGCTTCTGACAGTGGTGCCAAAGTACATGCCGACAACACTTGAGTTTGGCCCCGGGTAAAGAGACCAGATCCGTGGGCGCGAGGCAAGAGTCCCACTTCAGAAGATAAAGGACGGATTTCGTCGATTTGACGGCCATCGGGACGGACCTTGTCATCCGTAATCAGACGGCGGACTTCATTGTACTCCAGCTTGTCAGCCAGGTCCGCCACTTGTTGGTGGATCTGGATAAAGTCTTCGTCTTCGAGGAAGCGGGCATCATAAACAGACAGGATTTCATCCTTAACCGCTTGGATATTCTCCTCCCGTTCCAGCTTGTCGAAGGTTTGGATGGCTTCCACCATGCGTTGGTGGTAGTTGGTCACGATCTCCGCTTCCAGTTCAGGATCCAGTTCTTCTGGCACATAGTCGACCTTTTCTTGGCCGATTTCATCGATGATTTGTTTTTGGAAATAGGTCATTTCCTTGATATTGGCGTGACCGAACATGAGGGCAGCCAACATCTCGTCCTCGCTCAGTTCGGACGCGGAAGATTCCACCATGTTGATAGCCTTGGAGGTCCCCGCCACCGTCAATTCTAAGTCAGATTGAGCCTGTTGGTCCGCGGTTGGGTTGATCATCAAGTCGCCATTCACCCGGCCCACATTGACCCCAGCGATCGGTCCTTCAAAAGGAATGCTGGAGATGCCGAGCGCCAGGGAAGACCCGAACATGGCCGCCATCTCAGGGCTGCAGTCAGGGTCTACCGACATCACGGTATTGATCACTTGGACATCATTCTTGTAACCTTCTGGGAAAAGCGGACGGATGGGCCGGTCAATCAAACGTGCCGTCAAGGTAGCGTGCTCGCTAGGACGCCCTTCCCGTTTGATATAGCCGCCCGGAATCTTACCCGCAGCGTACATCTTCTCTTCATAAAGCACTTGGAGAGGGAAGAAATCTTGTCCTTCCTTAGGCTCCTTAGCCCCAACCACAGCCGTCAACACCACAGTCTCCCCGTAGCGTACCAGAACAGCTGCCGAGGCCTGCTTAGCCAACTGGCCAATCTCAACCTGGAGCGGACGCCCCGCCCAGTTCATTTTATAGACTTTCTTTTCTTCAGACATGTCATGCTCCTTTATCTCTTTTTGCATGGCGTCGTAAGCTACTAAACAAAGAACTAGGTCCAAATTGAAGGCCAGGCCCCACTTCTTTGGTTAGTAGGAATTACAGACGCCGCTTACCATTTCAAACAACAATCATCCAATAAAAATTAACTTACAATAGTATCCATAGACAGGAAAAGTAGACCTGGACAGGCACTAACAAATTCCAACATAAAAAATCAGCTTGGGATTCCCCCATAAGCAAAGGCCGTAGCCATCTCAGGGGTGAGAGGGTGGCGCCTATTTGCATTCAGAAGCCCTGAGTACAGATAGCAGCCCGCCAGTTTGCCTTCGAGTGTCCTGAGTGCAGATAGCAGGTCAGCAATTTGCATTCAAGAGCCCTGAGTACAGATAGCAACTCACCTATTTGCCTTCAAAAGCTCTGAGTGCAGATAGCAACTCGTCAGCACAGCCTCCTACACAACCACCAAACAAAGCACCAGGCAAAAATTAGCTTGGATTCCACTCATGAGCAGGAGCGGAGCTTGAGTTTGATCGTTAGCCATGTAAAAGAAAGCGATGTGAATTAGGGATCGTAGGCGAAGCCGTACGAGCCCAAACCTGCTCCAAAAGTCAACCCTGACTCCACTTCACAAAATCTAGGCGAGCCTTTAGCAAGGCTCGCCTAGATTTTGTGAAGTGGTTCAGGCTTAACCGACTTTTGTCGCACTCTAATTCTTTGAGACTCGCTAGGTGAGAGACCTCGGCTCTCACCGGTTCCATGGCTCTTTAACGATCAAACTCAAGACGGAACGTATGCTCATAGCACAATTCCCATTCAAACCCCAAGCTCATTTTTCTTAATAAAAAGGCGAGATCCAATTGCTCGAATCTCGCTTTTTTGACATCGAATTAGCGACGTAAACCTAAGCTTTGGATCAAGTTACGGTAACGGGTAACGTCCTTGTTACGTAAATAAGCTAATAAGTTACGACGGTGACCAATCTTCTTCATCAAACCACGGTATGAATGATGGTCTTTCTTATGAGTTTGGGCATGGGCGTTCAGCGCATTGATTTCAGCGGTAAGTACAGCGATTTGTACTTCTGGGCTCCCAGTATCCCCTTCATGCGTAGCATATTTTTCGATAATTTGTGTTTTTTCTTCTTTTGAAATTGCCATTTTGACAACACCTCTTTCTATATTTTTGCCTAGAACTGAGTCGATCGTCGGTGACTCGCAAAGACTAAGTACTAGGTCATGCCATGACGGCACTCTCCAAAGTATACGCCCAAAAGGCTCAGAATGCAAGGGAAAATGCCTTAAATATTTCTAAACTAATCCTCTAATGGGCGGTGCTTGGCCAGGGTCCCCATGCCGATCGAGCCCTTGCCGCCGTGAGTCCCCAAAACAGGGGTTAGATAGCCGATCATACAATCTAGGTCCGGATGCTGGCCGTGGATAGCTGCCTTAAATTCCTCCGCCTCTTCCGGCACTCCCCCATGGGCAAAGGCCAAGCGGATGCCTTGAGGATAGGCCGCGATGGCTTCGTCCAGCAGTTTCTGGTAGGCTTGGATGACCTTCTTCTTGGTCCGCACTTTGTCGTAGAGGACAACTTCCCCTGCCGCATTGAAGTAGGCCACCACATTGATCCGGAGCAGACTGCCCAGCTTGGCGGTCAGTAAGGAAGCCCGTCCCCCTTTAACGAAGGTCTTGAGGTCTGGAATCACCACATAGATCCGAGAATTATCGCCAATCCACTGGAGCTCTTCGGCCAGGCGGTCAGCCGGCCAACCCGCTTCAAGCATCTCTAGGCCCTCAAGCAAGATGTGCTGCATCTGGAAAGAGGTCCCCTTGGAATCAATATAATAAGTCTTGAAGTCATCAGCGAATTCCTCCAGCACCATCCGCGCCGTCTTCAGAGTCCCGCTGATCTTACTGGAGAGGAAGATGGCGAAGACCGTATCATAGCCGCCCGCAATAATCTCCTGGGCCCGCTGGTAGAAGGCCAGGGGCTCTGGCTGCGAGGTCTGGGGCAGTTCAGGCGAAGCGTCCAGGTAGTCGTAGAAGGCTTGGGCTGCCTCGGGTTCAGCAGTGTCCGCAAATTCCTTGCCATCCGGAAAGCGCATCGACAAGTCCACTTGAAAGACATTGTCCCGGTTCCTCAACTCATCCGGCAAACTAGCTGTACTATCAATGATAAATGCTGCTTTCATCCCGTCACTCCATTTCTTATTCTTACCATTCATTGTAGCAAAGAAATTTTGCCCTGTCTGTTCTCAACCCTCTTAAAAAAGACTTTATTTTTCTTTAAATTCGCGTAAAATAAAGGTATTGCATTAATGGAGGAAAATCATGAAAACAAACTACCTGTGGGCCGCTGGACTGGCTGGCCTGCCCTTTCTAATCATTCTTTGCCTTGTTGCAACGGGAAACTCCGCCCTCTTGGCCCTGGACCAGGCGGTGAATACGGCCCTCTACGGCGGCCACTACCCCCTCTTGGTCCCCATCATCCGCGCCTTCACCTATCTGGGCGACAACTACCTGCAGCTGATCTTCATCGCTCTCTTGGGAATCTGGCTGGTCTACAAGAGAGAAAAACAATTGGCCATCTGGCTCCTGCTGACCAACTTCCTGACCATCTCCGGCATCAACCAGCTGGTCAAGTTCCTGATTGAACGGCCCCGGCCCGACCTCTTCGACCATCTCATCCTGGTCGGCGGCTACTCCTTCCCCAGCGGCCACTCCATGGGCTCGGTCGTCTTCTACGGTAGCCTGGCCCTGACCCTGGTCTACCTCTGGCCCAGACACTTCAAGCACCCCGCCCTCCTCTACTCTTTGGTGAGCCTCCTCTCCCTAGCTTTGGCCTGGTCGCGCATCTTCCTCGGCGTCCACTACTTCTCCGACACCCTGGCCGGCCTCTCCCTCGGCCTCGCCTGCCTCATCCTCGCCAAAGCCGCCATGGACCGCTGGGTGGATGAGCGTCCACAAGTTCAATAATAAACGAAAGCAGGCTCCTGGCCTGCTTTTCCCTTTTGATTCTGGTTGGAATTGGAGAGAGGCGGGCGGCTAACCCACAATTAAACCGCCTAAGTGTGGCTTGGTGAGCGCCAACACCCAATCAAAGGGGCCAAGTGTGGGTTGCTATTCGCCAACACCCAATCGAAGGGGCCGATTGTGGGTTAATAATCCCCAACCCACAATTGAAAGGGACGAGTGTGGATTGCCATTTCCCAATACACACTTAAAAGACCCGAGTGTGGCTTGGCAAGCCCCTCTCCCAATAAAAGCACAAAACCAGATCCTACACAGTTCAGGATCTGGTTTTCTAATTTTTTATAAGGGATATTTTTATCGCAGCAGACAATATCGATAAGACCACAACATCGCTTTACCAACACCCCATAATATTAAAAGAGATATTTTGATAGTACTATTCAATGTTGATTTAAAAATAACTTGCAATATTGATAGGAGCAGGAGTGGAGCCTTGAAAGTGATCGTTAGCCATGAAAAAGCAAACATACTAAGATTAGCTCGAAGGTAAATCGACGGATTTATCTTCGAGCTATTTCTGTTTTTCAGATATAGT
>NZ_JASPDS010000014.1:0-51007 GCF_030230715.1 Aerococcus sp. UMB1112A
AAATCAGTCTACTAAATATTGCCTCGTATACTTTAGCAACTTTATACCAATTTATACTTGACTAATCGTAGGAAGTCAGGGTGTGAAGGCTAGCGGGAGAAATAGACCTCTGGAGCAAAGTCCTTTAGAAGACTGAAAGTCTTCTAAAGGACTTTGTGAAGAGAAGCTATTTCTGCTAGCCTAAACCCGACTAGAAGCGAATTATGGGGCGTAGGCATCAGCCGTACGCTCCGTTTGAGTCTCGTTAGGCGAGAGACCGAGGCTCGAGCCGTTGCCATGGCTCTTTAACGATCAAACTCAAGACGGAACGCATGCTCAAAAATACAGCTTATGAGAAAATCTAAAAAGCCCAGCCAAAATTCAGCTGGACTTAAAGTAATTCAATTATTCGTGGTTTTCAACGGCTTCTTGCAAGCTGGCGAAGAATTCTTGGAAGTCTTGACTTTCCGTCTTCTTAGAGCCATAGCGGCGGACCGTTACTGAACCTTCTTCAATTTCCTTGTCACCAAAGACAAGTTGGAAGGGAATCTTATGGGTTTGGGCTTCGCGGATCTTGTAGCCCATTTTTTCATTGCGGTCGTCAACCTTCACGCGGAAGCCTTTTGCCTTCATCTCATTAGCAATCTTGTAGACATAGTCGGCATGGGCATCTTCGTTAACTGGGATCAAAACAGCTTGGGTTGGCGCTAACCAAGTTGGGAAGGCTCCCTTGTATTCTTCGATCAGATAGGCAACGAAGCGTTCCATAGTTGAGATGACACCCCGGTGAATAACAACAGGACGGTGGGTATTTTGCCCGTCTTCACCGACATAAGTGATATTGAAGCGTTCAGGCAAGAGGAAGTCCAATTGAACCGTGGACAGGGTTTCTTCAGTTCCCAAGGCGGTCTTAGTTTGAACGTCTAGCTTAGGTCCGTAGAAGGCCGCTTCCCCTTCTGCTTCGAAGTATTCTAGTCCCAAGTCGTCCATAGCTTCCTTCAGCATAGCCTGTGCCTTTTCCCACATTTCATCGTCATCGAAGTATTTCTTGGTGTCGTTAGGGTCGCGGTAGGAGAGGCGGAAGCGGTAGTCAGTGATGTGGAAGTCTTCATAAACTTCACGGATCAAGTGGAGGACCCGGGTGAATTCATCCTTGATTTGGTCTGGACGGACAAAGATGTGGGCGTCGTTCAACGTCATTTCACGGACACGTTGGAGACCAGATAGGGAGCCAGATTTTTCATAGCGGTGCATCATCCCCAGTTCTGCGATCCGGATAGGGAGTTCGCGGTAGGAGTGGATGTGGTTTTGGTAGACTTCCATATGGTGGGGGCAGTTCATCGGACGGAGGACTAATTGTTCGCCGTCGCCCATATCCATTGGTGGGAACATGTCATCACGGTAGTGGTCCCAGTGACCGGACTTCTTGTAGAGGTCCACATTGGCCATGATTGGCGTATAAACATGTTCGTAGCCTTGCGCCACTTCCTTGTCCACAATGTAGCGTTCGAGAATACGGCGGATAGTTGCCCCTTCAGGTAACCAGAATGGCAGGCCTTGGCCAACTTCTGGTGATACGAGGAAGAGGTCGAGTTCCTTACCGACTTTGCGGTGGTCGCGTTCCTTGGCTTCTTCCCGACGTTTGAGGTCAGCTTTCAGGTCCTTTTCATTAAAGTAGGCTGTCCCATACACCCGTTGCATCATTGGACGGTCAGAATCCCCGCGCCAGTAAGCCCCAGCTAAAGAAAGCAACTGGAAGTGCTTGATATAGCCGGTTGATGGCACGTGGCCGCCGCGGCAGAGGTCAGTAAATTCCCCTTGGCTGTAGATGGTAATGGTTTCGTCTTCAGGCAGGTCGTGGATTAATTCCAGCTTGTAAGGGTCTTCCTTGAAAATTTCCTTGGCTTCTTCCCGGCTCACTTCACGGCCTTCGATTGGGAAATCTTCTTGGACAATCTTTTCCATTTCTGCTTGGATAGCTGGCAGGTCTTCTTCCTTGACTTGTTGGCCTTCGCCGTTGTCGGTGTCATAGTAGAAACCATTCTCAATGGCAGGACCTACACCAAAGTGGATGTTTGGATAGATCCGGCGCAGGGCTTGGGCGAGCAAGTGGGCGCTCGAGTGGCGCAAGATTTCCAAGGCTTCCTCTTCATTGGACTTAGGATCAATTAATTCAATCGCTCCACCCTCCTGAATGGGTTCATCTAGGCCCTTCAACTGACCATCTAATTTATAAGCCAAAACGCGTTTAGCCAAGCTGTTTGAGATAGATTTGGCAACTTCGCGGCCAGAAACACCGGCTTCAAATTCTTTGACTGCTCCATCTGGAAATGTAATTTGCATGGTTATCCTCCTTGTAAAATAAAAAAAGCCCTAACTGAAGTTTCCTTCAATTAGGGACGTCATCTTAATCAATACGTGGTTCCACCCAATTTTTGCCTATTTAGGCACTCGTTCATGACCGATATCGGGGTTCACCGTTCAACTTCAATCATTGAAAGCCTCCGGAGTGGTCGCCATCTCTGTTTGCGGATCTTCCACCAAACAATCCGTCTCTAGCATTCAAACAAAAACTTTGTCTCCATCACTGGCGCTTAACTAGTCTAACCCTATTAAAGCACTATTCAGATGAAAAAGCAAGGCAGACTTTTTAAAAAAGATGTGTGGGCTTGACTCGAGCCGATGCTAGGCTTTAGCCGTTGGGGCTTGAGCGCTTTACGGATAAAGTACAAGACAGGGCAGCCGTGTTGGTCCCCTAAGCATTTAAGGGTCAAATCCAGAAGCGGACGACAGATTCATCTTACCATGTTATAAAGAACAAAAAAGCTTGGGCAAGGAGCCCAAGCTTTGCTGGTGTTTCGTAATTATTGAACGCGTGAACCGTCTGAGTATTCACCGTCTTCGTGTGCACGACGACGTTCTTCAGCAGCTTTACATTGTTCTTCGTTTTGTTTACGTTCCCATTCGCCACGAGTTACAACATCGTTAACGTTCATGTTAACTTCAACAACTTTTAAGCCAGTCATCTTGTTAACACTGTCAGAGATTTTCTTGATTGCTGATTCGAAAGCAGCAGGAATGTCCTTGCCATATTCAGCAATAACTTCTAAGTCTAAAGCAACTTCTTTCTTACCTACTTCTGCGCTAACGCCTTTTGTTTCGTCTTCGCCGGAGCCTGAGAAGAAGCCTTTAATACCTGAAGTGAAGCCACCTTGTAATTCAAGGATTCCTTCAACGCCTTGTACTGAATAGTTCGCGATTTTTTCGAGAACCTTGTCAGCGAAAGTTAATTCATTTTCGTGTTGTACTTGGTTTTGTTCATTAGCTTTTTGTTCTGCCATGATTATCATCCTCCAAAAAATTTATTACAATTGCTTGTACTCTAATCATACTGATTTCTCAAATTTTTTCAAATAATATGCCTTCGAATTTTTATAAATTCTTGTCAAAATATTTACCAGCGTAAAAACCAGCTACCGCAAGGACGGCCACCAAAATAGCGGTCCCAATATTGCTTGCCAAACTGATGACAGTAAATAAGAAAGCTGCAGCGGTACAGATAATACGCCATCTATAGGCATACCATGACTCTGGTGGTTGTTTCATTGCAAGGCCTCCTCCTTTAACTATCTCACGCGTGGTGCATTCTGAGCTGCTTGAGCTTGAGCCGCGCGGGTATCAATTTGGTTGACTTTAACATTGACGGACCCTGGCTTGCCGCCGAGCTTACGGCCAACAGCTGCTTCCACCTGTTCTTGGACAGCTTTAGCAATGGTCGCAACGGGTGCGTCTTGGCTAACATCTACGGTAACGTCCAGCTTGGTGTCCCCTGGATGATTGCCCATCTTAGCTTCAGCTTGTGGGTGCTTGACCGCATCAACTGAGCGCGCAGCATGTGTCGCAGCTGCTTCTGCTACCGTGTGGTCAACCCTAACCTCACCATGCTCAGTGTCCACTTGCAACCAGGCCTTCTTTGAGGTGGCAAAGCAAGCATAGAGCAGGAAGATGAGCGCAATTACAGCTACTACAGCCAAGACAATAGCAACCGTGGTGCTGACTTCCGGAATGCCTAAGACATAATAGGCAACAAATTCCGTCAAGTAAGGAATCGGATACAGCACAGCGATAGCTGCAAGCAAGGCTAAGATTGCAATTAAAGCACCTAGAACTTGGATGAATTTAACAAATCCGTTCATAGGAAGGCTCCCCCCTATTCATATTCAATTTAAAAAATAACAAGTATCTCTTATATCCTTAGATTAGCCTTTATTTCCCCTAAATGCAAATTATATGACTTTTAATCCAGAAAAAATCCTAGCTATCCTTCAAAACAAAAAGTCTCCCAACTAGACCCTTGATCTAGCCTAGTTGAGAGACTTTTTGTCAGCTAAAATACACAATATTGTTCTTAATCATGGCGTCGGTTACGCCCACCGACTTCGATTTCTTCAGCGAGGAAGGCAATTCGTTCCATAATCCGCCCCGCCTTGACGTCCTCGATATCTCCAGAATTTGTCCGTGCTAGGTGGGTCTCCAATTCTTCAAAGTTAAAGTTAGAAGAAAAGAAGGTGGGTAGCTGTTCGTTCATCCGGTATTGGAGGATAACCCCCAGGATATCATCCCTGAGCCAGGCGGAATTGCTCTCAGCACCGATGTCATCGAGCATAAGGAGGGGCGCCTTCTGCAGGGCTTCCAGCTTGTCCTGGACAGTGTTACTAGCGATGCTCTGCTTGATCGATTGAGCAAACTGCGGGTAGTGGACCAGGGTCGTTTCATACCCCTTGTCCGCCAAATCATTGGCAATAGCCGCAAGGAGGAAGGTCTTCCCTACCCCGAAGGCCCCGTGGAAATAGAGGCCCTTGTGGAAGCGGTCGGGGGCCTTGAGATAGGCCGTGGTAAAAGTCAAAGCCCGGCTAGCCGCTTCCTGACGGGCAGGGTCATCGACATCGAATTGGTCGAAATTTGCTTCACGCAGAGACTTGGGCAGGTCCACCAGGGTAATCCGGCGGTCGCGCTTGAGCTCCGCTTGCTTGGCCAAATAATCCTCATTAGCCACATATTGGACATCAATATAGTTCACATTCATCTGCAATTGGGGGTGGAAATTAGGGATCTTGGGCTCATAGCCCGCTTGGATTCGCTTCTTTTCTTGGACGAATTCATAGATCTTAGACAAGCTACGCTGGATCATGGCCTCATCCACCTGGTCCTGGTGCTGGTTGATAAAGGCTTGGACGTCGGGATCGCTGAGGGCCTCTGCTTGAATTTCCTTAAGTCTTTCTTTGTAGTCCTTTTGCTCTAGGATTTTTTTGATTTCTGGTCCGATATTTTGCATCTTAACGATCCTCCTTGTGCCTTTGGGCGATTAGGTCGCGCAAGTTTTGAGACTGGTCCGTCCTTTGCTGGTTCGTCTGGTCAGCTGGCTTGGCCGCCTCTTCGCCAGCTTTAAACCACTTGGGCTTGACTTCTTCGCGGCCTGGGCGTTTTTGATAATTTCTCTTTTGGTAGCGGGCTTGGCGTTTCTGCTGCATACGTTTGATCTTGGCTTGTTTTTGATGGTCGAGCCGGCCGCGTAGGTAGAGCAAGGCAGCTTCGGGTGAGTCCACCTTGTGCTGGCTCCAATCATCTGCCGTGGCTTCTAACAAGGGGCGGCTCAAGCGGTCCTTGCCGTCTTCCACTAGGTAATAGTGAATCATAACATTAAGAGTAGCCGGATTGAGTATGCCCATCTGGAGGATGTCTCCAATGGCCTGGGTCTCATTCTTGGTCAAAAAGCCCCCCTGCTGGTCCTTGATCGACTTGGCAAAAGGCACCGAGGGGTAATTGCGCAGGGTCGCTGTAAATGCCAGATCTTCATCACTCAAGCCTTGTTCTTTCCAGAGCTTCTGAGCTTCTTCCTGGGCCTGGGCTTGTACTTCCTGGAATTCCTGACTGCGTTCCTTGAGCGGGGCCTTGTTATCGGCTTCAGCCTGGGCCAGGGCAATAGCCTGGTACTTGTCCAGATCAATCTTATTTTCTTTGATATCACAGGCTTCTAGGGCCATTCGCTGGAGGCTGACCTCATCGTAGCCAAAAATTTCGTGGAGGGTCTGGGTCATATCGATCACTTCTTTAGTCAGCGCCTTCTCCCCCACAAAGCTACCCTGGAGGAGCTCCTTAAAGGCCTGGAGATCGAACTTAGAGTCCTGGCCCAGGTCAAAATGCTTGTCTCCTTCATTGGTACGGACCAAGTGTTCCCGGGTCTCCTGACTGACCGGGTAGATGGCCTGGGGCAAGCGGTAGACATCACGGAAGGAAGCCGTCACGTCCCGCCAGTCCGCCTGCTCCAAAGCCTGGTAGGGCTGCCAGGAAAAGCGATCAACCAAGCGGTGAAAGCGGTCTTCACCCACATAATAAATGAGCAAGGACGACATCAGTGAATCGGTAAAGAATTTATCCGCCGGCAAGGGTGCTAACAAGTCATAGCGGGTCTGGACCTGTTTGTCGGGATTCTGGTTTTGGAAGACTTGGACCAAGCCCAGGGCCTCCAGCCGCTGCCTAGCCCGGATATACTCTTCCTTGCCCATCACCAATTGCTCCATCAAGTCCGAGTGCCGGAGAATCGAGGAGTGCCAGGCCCCGACTTCAATCTGGGCACGCAAGCTCTGGTAGAGGGCCGCACTCTCCGCCCCCAGCATAGGCTGGTAGAGGTGAAGAAAAACAGCCATATCATTTTCCGAAAGCCATTCTTTCTGGTAGATGATAAGGCCGCTCTGTGGTTCTAAACTTTCCCATGGGATAAAGGCCAAATTAACACTCCCTTCTAGTCTGTGTCTCCATCCAAGTCGAGGTTCTGCTGGCCCTCAACCTGCTTGCGCTGCAGTTGGCGGAGGGATTCAATCTCTTCTAAGAAGACAGTCGGGTCTTCAAAACGGCGGTAGACACTCGCATAACGGATATAGGCCACTTCATCAATAGCAGGCAGGCGGTCCATGACCATCTCTCCAATATCCTGGGAGGAGACTTCATCATGGGGCCGGGCCCGCAATTCAGACTCAATCTCTGACACTAAGCGCTTCAAGTCCTCCAAGGCAACGGGCCGTTTCTCACAAGACCGGACCATGCCGCGCAGTAATTTCTCCCGCGAGAATTCCTGGCGGTTACCGTCGCGCTTAATCACTAGCAGTGGTGGCTGTTCCACCCGCTCAAAGGTGGTAAAGCGGTAGTCGCAGGCCAAACAAGCCCGGCGACGGCGGATAGCACTCCCTTCCTCGGTGGGACGGCTATCCACCACTTTGGTATTATCATGATGGCATTTTGGGCATTGCATAAGATTCTCACCTATTTCTTTACAAGAAGGACGTTTTCATGCCTATTATAGCATAAGCACAGCTATTCAGCGACAGGATTTGGGCTAAAACCGCTGATTCCTAGCCAAGCATCTACTTGTTGGTAGGTATAGGACAGGTCCCTACCGTTATCGATTAGAATATCCGCCCACTCTGCCTTGCGTTCGATAGAAATCTGGGAACATATCCGCTGGAAGGCCTCCCCTTCACTGAGCTGGTCGCGGGCCATCAAGCGTTCCAATTGAACCGACTCGGAACAGTAGACCACCATCACCTGGTCACAGTCTGCCTGGTAGCCTTCTTCATAGAGCAAGGGAATGTCAAGAACAACTAAGTCGTGCCCTGCAGCATCATAGGCTTGGGCCTCTTGGATGATCCACTGACGGATATGGGGTTGAAGAAGCTGGTTCAGCTCTTGGCGGGCCCGGTCATCCGCAAAAATGAGCTGGCCTAATTTTTTTCGGTTAATGGTCTGGTTGGGAAAGATATAGTCCTCCCCAAAATGTTCCCGGATGGCTTCCAGTCCTGGCTGGCCGGGTTCAACCACAGCCCGGCTCCCCAAATCGGCATCGACAATGGGATAGCCTAGGGACTGGAAGTGCTTGCTGACCGAGCTCTTGCCCGTTGCAATGGATCCGGTTAATCCTAAATGAAATGTCATCTTATCTCCTTTCCTTCTTTAAGACTTGGCAGCGTGGACAAAAAGTTGTCCCCCTCTGACCGACCTTGATCTTCTTCATCGGGGTCTGACAGCGGGGACAGGGCAGCCCTGCCCGTCCGTAAGCATTGAGGGTCTGTTGGAAGCCCCCACTGTGGCCCAGGGCATCAGTATAAGAACGAATCGTCGTCCCACCCTTGGCCATGGCCTCCCCAATCACTTCCTCAGCATAATGGACTAAGCGGTTGGACTTCAGCCTGGACACCGTGTTAGCCGGCTGCTCAGGATGGAGGCGGCTCCGGTAAAGAATTTCGTCGGCATAGATATTGCCAATCCCTGCCACCACATGTTGGTCCAGGAGCACCAGCTTAATGGCCAACTTCCGCCGCTGAAGCTGCTGGTAAAAAGTATCGGCATCCAAATTCCAAGGTTCCGGTCCCAAGTTAAGCCGGGCTAATTCATCGTCCATCTCTGCTTTGGGAAATAGCCGGATGCGGCCAAACTTGCGAACATCATGGTAGCGGAGGTCGCGGCCATCATCGAGCTGGAGAACGAGGTGGGTGTGCTTATCTACGGCCTGGTCGCTGGGCAGGACTAGCCACTTGCCTTCCATCCGCAAATGGCTGATCCAAGCCCAATCGCCCCAGTCAAAGATTAAATACTTGCCCCGGCGTCCTAAGCCCTCGAGGCGCAGTCCCGGCATAATGGCTTCAAATTCTTCAGGGCTAGGCCGGTCAATTATCTTGGGCCAGCTTAAGCTAAGTCCGGTCACCCTAGATCCTAGCACTAAGTCTTCCAACCCCTGGCGGACCCGGTCCACTTCAGGTAATTCTGGCATCTTTCATCCTCCTTTCATCTGAAAGTGAAAAGCCTGGCCGCAAAGCTGTCCGCGGCCAAGCATTATCTATATCTTAATACTTTTAAATACAAATTTGCAGTGGTTGGCGCAATAATCGATAGGTCTGCTAGTGATGAGCAAAAACGGAACGGATGCTCACCTGCAGCCTCTATATGAGCCTACGATTAGCTATTAAGCGACAAACACCTTATTTGGCATCGTACCAAGTATCGCCATAGTTACTATCCACAATTAGAGGCACGTCCAATTCAACGGCGGATTCCATCACTTGTGGCACTAATTCTTCCAGGCGGGCGATTTCTTCTTCGGGCGCCTCGAAGATCAGCTCATCGTGGACTTGGATGAGCAGTTTGGCTTGGAGTCCTTCCTCTTCTAGGGCAGCCTCCATTTTCAACATGGCTAGCTTGATAATATCAGCGGCTGTCCCCTGGATTGGTGTATTCATGGCTGTCCGTTCGGCGAAGGACCGCACGTTAAAGTTGCGCGCCTTAATATCAGGCAGGTAGCGGCGGCGGTGGAAGAGGGTTTCCACATAACCCTTCTCGCGAGCGGATTCCACAATCTCATCCATGTAGACCTTAACCTTGGGGAAGTTATCGAAGTAAGAATCAATGAAGGCCTTGGCTTGGGGCCGGGAAATATTGAGGTTCTTACTGAGTCCATAGTCGGAAATCCCATAGACAATCCCGAAGTTTACTGCCTTGGCATCCCGGCGCTGATTAGGTGTTACATCTACCTCGTCAATGCCGAGAACGCGGCTAGCCGTGGTCCGGTGAATGTCCCGGTTCTCCTTGAAGGCCTTCTGCAAGTGCTCATCGCCTGAAATATGGGCGAGGACCCGGAGTTCGATCTGCGAATAGTCCGATGAGAAGATCTTCCAACCCGGTTCAGATGGAACAAAGGCTTGGCGGATCTTCCGACCGTTCTCTGTCCGAATCGGAATATTTTGCAAGTTCGGGTCTGCCGAAGACAAGCGCCCCGTAGTGGTCAGGGTCTGGATAAAGCGGGTATGGACTTTGTGGTCCTCTTGGATAAAATTCTGGATGCCCTCGATATAAGTCGATTGCAACTTAGCCAGCTGGCGATAATCCAAGATTAAGTCGACGATCTCTGCCTTGCCCTGTAATTTCTCCAATTCCGATTGGGCTGTCGAATAGTGGCCGGACTTGGTCTTTTTACCAGCAGGCAAGCCCATCTCTTCGAAGAGGACATCGCTCAATTGTTGGGTAGAATTGATATTGAATTCATGGCCAGCTTCTTGGTAGATGGCAGCTTCTAGGTCATCCAGCTGACCTTCGATGGCTTCATGCATGGCTTCTAGGGTAGACCGCTCAACACGAATCCCCCGAATCTCCATGTTAGCCAAGACCAGGGCCAGGGGCAGTTCCATATCGCGGTAGAGTTCTGTCATCTGGTCTGCTGCCAGGCGTTCTTTGGCTATGGGCACCATCCGGCAGATCACATCAATCTTCCGGGCGAGATGGTCGTGCATCTGGCTTTCATCTTCTGGAACGGCCTGCTTCTTGCCCTTGCCGTAGACCATTTCGTCATAGGCCAGGTCATCAATTCCGAATTCACGAGCCGCTTCCGCTAGGTCATTGGAATTATCCTTGGCATGGACCAGGTAGGAAGCAATCAGGACATCTTCTGACACCCCTTGGAAGTCGATCCCTTCCCGGGCCAACATGACCTTGGTCCGCTTGGCATCGAAGACCTGCTTGGTGCGACTAGCATCTTCCGCCCATTCTCGGAAGGCGGACGACGCTAAGGCCACTTCTTTGGGCAGGACATAGACCTGGTCAGAATTCCCCAATGCGAAGGCAATAATCTCCCCTTGGTGGTAGTTCTTGGCAAACATTTCACCATAAAAGGCCATCTCTTCCGCTTGAAAAATCTCAGCCGTCACTTGGTCTGCTTCTGTCAAAACTTGGTAAGGAATGTCTCGAGCTTCCGCTTGGACTTGGTCCGAGAGATCGGAATCTTCCAAGAGATCAGTCATAAAGCGGTTGAAGTTCATTTCCTTGTAGAAGTCTAGCAGGGCTTCTTGGTCAAGGTCCCGCTTCTTGATGTCGTCGTAGCCAATTTCTAATGGAGCATCGTCTAAGATCCGGGCAAGTTTTTTGGATAGGAAGGCGGCTTCTTTGTCCTTAATGAGGTTTTCTTTGCGCTTTTTGCCGGAAACCTTATCAATATTGTCGTAAACGCCCTCCATAGACCCAAATTCGTGGAGGAGCTTGAGGGCTGTTTTCTCGCCAATCCCAGTGACGCCAGGATAATTATCGGAAGAATCGCCCATGAGTCCCTTCATGTCCACAATCTGTTCAGGAGTGATTTGCCAGTTTTCCTGGATTGAAGCGGGCGTATATTCTTCCAATTGGCTGACCCCGCGCCGAGTAATGTCCACGCGGATATTGTCGCGGGCCAGCTGAGTCAGGTCTCGGTCACCCGAAATAACCACCACATCGAAGGTCTCTGGATCAGCCTGTAAGGCCAGGGTCCCGATAATATCATCGGCTTCATAATTAGCCAGTTCATAATGAGCCAGACCGAAAGCATCTAATAAGACGTTAAAGAAAGGCATCTGCTCCCGGAATTCATCCGGCGCACTCTGCCGGCCGCCCTTGTAATCATCGTACATCTCCGTTCGGAAGGTGGTCTTCCCCGCATCCCAAGCCACCAAGGCATGGGTCGGTTCTTCCTTATCCAAGACCGTCTTCAGCATGGCATGGAAGGCATAGAGGGCATTGGTATGCAAGCCATTCTTATTGACAAAAGAATCCAAATTTTGAATAGCATAGAAGGCCCGAAAAGCCAAAGAAGAGCCATCGAATAAAAGTAATTTATTTTTTTTAGTCACTGTTTACATCGCCTCCATCAACACGCTTCAATTCACTCGAATCAATAATTTTGGGTTGGTCAGTCAGGGCTTCTTCGGGCGGAAGGACCATCAGCATGGCATCCAAAACCCGGTCCTCCCCGGTGGTTTCGTTATTGCCGATGACATGGATGGTCACATAACCCCGCCATTCCTCAATCCGAATCACTTCAAAATGATAGGTGATGGTCGAATCGTGGCGGATAGCCTTATTAATCGTGAAATTCATCTCCACCAACATGGAACCCGGCCCCGGGAAATGCATGGAAACCGTCCGCGTAATCGCCCCCATCAAGGCAATCGGCGGAATCACCGTCTCCAGATCAACCTCCTGGTGGGCCTCCTCCGTCTTCAAATAGCGGGGATTAATATCATTGGTTACCCCCATATAGAGGAGAATATCCCGCTCCCGAAAACGTTCCGTCATGGTAAACGTATCCCCCACATCAATCGCATGCAGAGGCTTGCCAAAAGACAAACCATCATCATTATTATAAGCCACCATAACACACCCTCACTTCCTAATTATCTCTATATATTCTATCAAATCCCCAAAAGAAACACAAAAAAAGGAAGGGTGTGAGAGGATGCGGGAGAAAGGGAGCTCTGGAGCAAAGAGCCAGAGAAGACTGCAAGTCTTCGGCGGATCTTTGTAAAGAGGAGCCCTTTCTGCATCCTCGAACCCGACTACACAGGGTGTGAGGGCGCGCGGTTAGAAATTTAAAATAATAAATAACCTAGTAAGGATTATTGCCTCCTTACTAGGTTATTTTCATTCTTAGACCTGGAGCAACTTTCAAATGGGGGCTCCATTAGCAAGTAGGATCAGGTTAACTTTCAAATGGAAGCTTTAATAAAAAGTAGCCAAACAAAAACTCCCTAGCTATCCACACGCCTGGATTTCTAGAGAGTTTGTTCAATTGCATGCTAATTAGTCATCGGGAAATTGTTTGTAGTGGACCTTGCGATAGTCTTCTTCCGTCATGATATCGCGGACATTGACATTCACTTCCACAACTTCTAAGCCCGTTGCTTCATGGATGC
Source organism: Aerococcus sp. UMB1112A (assembly GCF_030230715.1). NCBI lineage: Bacteria > Bacillati > Bacillota > Bacilli > Lactobacillales > Aerococcaceae > Aerococcus > Aerococcus sp. UMB1112A. Next base: position 12,744 of record NZ_JASPDS010000014.1, read on the forward strand.
GTTTGTTGACATTTTCAACAATTTCATCAAATATCTTAGGGATTTCCTTACCGTAAGCAACGACAATATCGAGGTCCACGGCAACTTCCACATTGCCAACTTCAGCGTTCACGCCGTCTTGGTAGTGGTCCCCTTCTTCATGTCCCTTGTCCTCTTCCTGGTCTTGACCTTCTTTCTCATCCCCTTGGTCGTCATCAGAGAAGCTTTCTTGAGCTTTTTCTTTAACTTGGTCAGCGAAGTTAGCAGCTTGGGACAAGGCCGTATTGAAGGCGTTCCCTTGAGTAGTTAGGACCCCATCGACTTCTAGAACGGCACGGCTCGCAATTGTTTCAATCGCTTGCGCATCAAAATTTAAATCATTTTCTCGTTTGATTTCTTCAGCCATTTTGAATCACTCTTTTCTCTCTTTAATTAACTTGGTAGATTTATGTTTACAATAGCATAAAATCATTGAAATACCAAAGTATAAGCCTTCAAGAAAATCTTGAAAAAGAGCCTTGTCAAAAGTCGCTTATCTAAAACTTAGATGAAACTTTTGTTCCAGACGGTAGTGATCCTCTCAGAATTTAAAAATCAAATTCAAAAGCGGAAGGCATGCTCATCCGCCCAATTCTAGAAGAAAAGCCCAGGACCTCTCGTCGCTGGGCATCCTGCTATTCGTAAATCCGCACATCCGCCTTCTCTGCTTCAGGCAGGGCATCACGCAAGGCTTGGATGGTCTGACCCGTACCAGGTAAGACAAAATCCGCTGCAATCTCTGCCATGGGGAAGAGGACGAAGGCGCGCTCTTGAATGCGAGGATGGGGTAATTCCAAGATTTCATGGTCAATGATTTGATCTTCGTAGGCGAGCAGGTCCACGTCAATAGTTCGTGGCCCGTTCTTAATCGTCCGCACCCGGTTGAGATCATCTTCAATCTGCTGGGCAATCCCTAATAAGGCGAAGGGATCGCAGGTGGTTTCGACTTCGAGAACCATATTCAAAAAGTCTGCTTGGTCGGCATAGCCCTTGGGTACCGTTTCATAGACATGGGACTTTTGGACAACGGAGGTAGACTCATTCCGGTCCAAAGCCTTAATCGCCCGGTTCAAAAACTCCCGGCGTGGCTCAATGTTAGACCCCAGGGCAATGTAGGCATGGTGGGTTTCAAGTGGCATAACAGCTCTCCTTCCTAATGGCGTTCACGGTAAATCTCGACAGCGACTGAATCGTAATGGCCCGGAATCGGTGGATCGGGTTTGGTGACCTTGACCTGCAGGGCGTCCACCAAATCTTGGCTAGTCAGGACCTCATCGGCAATGGCTTGGGCCAGACGTTCAATCAACTTGAAAGGCTCCCCTTCGACAACCCGCTTGACACTGTCATAAACTTCGCCATAGTGGGCACTGTCAGTCATTTGGTCCGTCTGCCCGGCCCGGCTCAGATCCAAGTAGAGGGCCAGGTCAACAATGAAACGCTGGCCGAGCTTGGTCTCTTCCGGAAAGAGGCCGTGGTAGGCATAGAAATTCAAACCATTTAAATAAATGCAATCTTCTTTCACAAAACCCACTCCTAAGCTCGGATCATCGATAGGACTTCTTTACGCAGTTCGGAGTTTTCCTTAAAGCAACCCAGAGCGGACTTGGTTACGGTAGAAGCTCCTTCTTTATGGACGCCCCGGATGGACATGCACATGTGCTCTGCTTCAAGAACGACAAAGACACCTTCCACTTCGAGATTATCAGCAATCGTATGCGCCACTTCTGTTGTGATCTGTTCCTGTAATTGGAGTCGGAGGCTGATATCCTCTAAGATTCGCGCCAGTTTGCTTAAGCCAACTACCTTGTCTGCTCCGGGTACATAGGCAATATGGCCAACCCCGTAGAAGGGCAAGAGGTGGTGCTCACACATGGAATGGAAGGGAATATCCTTGACTAAGACTAGTTCACTATCTTCAGCCGTGAACTGCTTTTCCATGTGTTGGGAGGGGGTTCTTTGGTAACCATCCAAGAGTTCAGCATACATCTTAGCCACCCGTTTCGGCGTTTCCTGCAAACCTTCCCGGTCGGGGTCTTCCCCAATTCCGATTAATAAGTCACGAATTGCTTGTTCAATCTTTACTTTATCCATTTAAATATCATTTCCTAACTTCTTATTGATTAGATTCCTCATGTAGCCTACATAATAGAAACTCCCGAAAATGACTAAGACATCATCCTGGCTTAAATATTTCATCGCTTTATTGAAGGCGTCTTCATAAGAATCAGATGGAACTATTGTATCATATTGTTCAGGGTATATGGAAACGATTTTATCCCTGAGTTCTTGAGCACTTAAAGCTCGGGGCGTATTTGGGCGGACAGTGACAATCTGATCCAAGATCGGAACAATCTCGGCAACTGCATGGGTCACGTCTTTATCCGCCAGCATGCCCATAATGGCAACGATTCCTTGGTCGGGAAAATAGCGCTCTAAGTTGAGCTTAAGCTGACTGACCCCATCTAAATTATGCGAACCATCGACAACAATGGTAGGCTGGTCGTGCATAATTTCAAAACGGGCTTGCCATTTCACTTGGTCCAGGCCTCGGGCAAGCGCTTGGTCAGTAACAGGATAGCCCTGCTGGCGCAAGCTCTCGACAGCTTCCAGGACCACACTAGCATTCTGCAATTGGTGGGCCTCCAGGAGGTTGAGCTGCCAGGTCTGTCCTTTATAACTAAAGACTTGCTTACGGGCTTGGTCGCTAGGCAAGGCTCGGATGTCATCAGGATCAACTTCTAAATACGGCGCGCCCATTTCTTCCGCCTTAGCTTGGATGACAGTCTTGGCTTCAGGATCCTGAGGGTAGGAAATCACGGGGCGGCCGGCTTTAATAATGCCTGCTTTTTCGCCAGCAATTTCGCCTAGACTGTGGCCTAAGATACCGACATGATCGAAGGCAATCTTCATCAGTAAAGTGACTAAGGGAGCCTTCACCAGGTTGGTCGCATCCAAGCGGCCCCCGAGACCTACCTCCAGAACAACCAGATCACAGGCTTGGTCGGCAAAGATTAACCAAGCCATAGCGGTATAGACTTCGAATTCTGTCAGGTGGAGGTCTAAGCGCTCACAGGACCCCTTGATAGCCTGGGCTGCCCGGATAATCGCTTCATCGGAGACAGGCACCCGGTTGACCATGATCCGCTCATTAAAGGACATGATGGAAGGCGAGGTATAAAGTCCCACCTTATAGCCCGCTTCTTCTAGAATCGTTGCTAGCATCATGGCTGCTGACCCCTTGCCATTAGTCCCAGCAATGTGGATGGTGGGCAATTGATCTTGGGGATTGCCCAAGTCTGCCATTAATTGAGCCATAGTATCCAAGCCGAGGACCATTTTCCCTTCTTCAGCTAGGGGTAAGAGCTCTTCTAATGTTTCATAATCCATAATTTTCTCCTATTGGTAGTTTTCTAAATAAGTTTGCCCTTCGTGGACAAAGGCACGGACATCTTGGAGGGCTAGCGCGACGCCTTCCTGCCAGAAATCGATCTGGGTCAGGTCAACGCCTAAGTGTTTAGCCGCCAGGTCTTCGACAGTCATTACCGCTGTATCCCTCAAGAGAGCCACATAGCGTTCAGTGAAGTGGTCCGGATCTTTCATCAATTCGGCCAAAATTCCCTGGCTAAAGAGATAACCGAAGCTATAAGGGAAGTTGTAGAAAGGCACATCTGAAATAAAGAAGTGCAGCTTGCTGGCCCAGAAATGCGGGTGGTAGCTATCCAGCGCTCCTGCAAAGGCTTCGCGCTGGGCTGACACCATCAGCTGGTTCAGACGCTCTTCCCCCACATAGCCGGCTTGACGTTCACTGTAAAAATTCTTCTCAAAGAGATAACGTGCTCGGATATCCATAAACATGGCCGTCGTGTTCTCCAGCTTAGCGTTGAGCAACTGGAGACGCTGGCCAGGATCTTTGGCTTCCGCTAATTGACTGCTAGCAATCAAGTTTTCTGCCAAGGTAGAAGCGGTTTCCGCCACATTCATGGCATAGCCCTGCTGCCAGGTCGATAAGTCCCGCATGACATAGGAATGGAAGGCATGGCCTAGCTCATGGGCTAGGGTACTGACATCTTGGGCAGACCCAGTAAAAGTCATAAAGATCCGCGATTCGCCATTGGCCAGGGGCTCCGTGCAGTAACCGCCTGGACGCTTACCTGGCCGGTCTTCCGCTTCCACCCAGCCTGCCTTGAGGGCTTGGTCCGCAAAGTCCGCCATTTCGTCACTAGTCTTCCGGAAGTGGTCGACAACAAATTGGCAAGCTTCTTCCCATGTATAGCGCTGAACCTGGCTGTCACTGAGGGTCAAGGGTGCAGCGACGTCTTGCCAATTTAACTTATCCAGTTGCAATAATTTTTGTTTGGTCTTAAGGAATTGCAGGAGGTCCGGACGAGCCGCATCTACCGCTTCCCACATGGCTCCTAAAGTATGGTAGGTCATCCGGTTCTGGCGCAGAGGCTCCTCGAGAAAGTCATCCCCATGGGCCTTCTGCTCAGTCATCCGGTAGCCTGCAAGGTGGTTTAGAAGGCGGGCAAAAACTGGCCCCATTTCAGTAAAGGCGGCTTCCCAGGCCTTGAAGAAAGCTGCCCGTTTCTTGGGATCCGGATCGTCCAGCATATGGTTCATAGCCTGGCCGACTGAATATGTAGTCTTACTGCCTTCAGGTTGGATATGGAGGCAAGCAACCAGGCTATCGTAGGTCTGGGACCAAGCTTCGATACCATCGCGATCCAAGGCCAAAAGCAAACGTTCTGTTTTCGGGTCCAGGGCCTGACTAGCTTCTCGGCGGCGCTCTTCTAAGTGGAAGCGGTAAGGCGCAAGCAAGGGACTCGCCAAGACTTCTTGCCATTCAGCCTCAGACCAAGCAAGGAGCTTCTGGTCAAAGTTTAAAGCAAGCCCGTCGAAGCTTTCCAGGAGTTGGCCAACTCGGTCGAGGGCTAAGACTGGTGCCTCTGCTTGAATATCGGTGTCTGCTGCCATTTGGGCAAAACTATCCAGGGTCACTAGTTCCTCTTCCAGGCCCTCCAAGTCTTGGATGAGTTGGTAGAGGTCTTGATCCGCTTCTTCGCTTTTAGCTTCGAAGGCTTTCACTTTCTTACTTAAAAGTTCTTTTTCAATTTTGGCAGCTTCAAGGCTTTCCTTAAAAGCTGACCCTGCCACCCCGCCTGGGTAGAGGTCGTCGAGCTGCCAAGTGTTTGGATAAGTCATTGAATCCTCCTTAATTGTTGTTTGTGCGCTTAAACTCATGGTAGGTGTTTCTTGAAAATTGATTTGATTAGGCTCGCTATTTGCCTTTTGGCCGAAAAAGTATGTTTTTTATTGGCATGCAGGGGCATCGCGTGTCGATTGATACTTGCTATCTGCATTTAGAGCCTCCGAATGCAGAGCGGATACTTACTATCTGTACTCGAACCCTCCGAATGCAAATTGATCACTTGCTATCTGCACTCAGACCCTCCGAGTGCAAATTGGGCGCTCGCTATCTGTATTCAGACCTTCCGAATGCAGACTGCACACCTGCTACCTGTATTCGGGCTCTCCGAATGCAAATAGGCAATGCGCTAGCCAGTTAGAATTATACGCCTACCTTCACACCCTAGCTGGGTTCGGCCTGGCAGACTCGGAGTGATTTCACAAGTCTGAAACGAGCGAATACTTCGCTCTTTATCCGACTTGCTCCAATCATCCGAGTCTAAACGCCAGCCCTCACACCCTTTATAGTCGGGTTCGGTCTGGCAGCTTTCCTGTCACTTCACAAGTCTCCGCCGCAGTCTTTCAGACTGCTCTAGTGACTTGCTCCAGTGAAGGAAAGCTAACCGCCAGCCTTCACACCCTTTATAGTCGGGTTCGCAGTTGCAGACTTGAAGTGACTTCACCCAATCGGAACGACCGGCTAAAGCCGCTCTTTTCCGTTTGGGCTCCAGTCATTCAAGTCTGGACGCAACTGCTCTCACCCTTTAGTTAGGTTCGGTCGCGCAGAAGTGGCTCCTCTTCACAAAGCGCCGTCGAAGACTTTCAGTCTTCTCTGTTGCTTTGCTCCAGAGCTCCACTTCTAACCGCGCGCCCTCACACCCTTTCTAGTCGGGTTCGCAAAGGCAGAAAGAAAGTGACTTCAGCGAAAGGGAACGACCGGCTGGAGCCGCTCTTATCCCTTTCGCCTCCAGTCATTCCTTTCTGAACGCCTTTGCTCACACCCTTTCTTTACAATATTTTTTCGCGGATGAGGCGTTGGCAGATGGGGACTAGGATGAGCATGAAGGCGAGGTTGCCTAGGGCGTGGCCAGTGTCGTATGGGAGGCCAGCTAGGTAGTAGGTCCAGAATGGCATGCCTAGGCCGAAGAGGATGAGCATCATGTAGCTGACAATGAGACCGTAACAATAGCCTGCGACTAGGGACCAGGCGAGGACGGCTAGAGGGTATTTGAAGAGGCCTAGCTTCATTAAGAGGTAGCTGATCAGGACGACCGCCCCATAGGCTAGGATCTGCCCCAGGGTCCAAGGTCCCATACCGAGGATAAGATTGCTGAGGAGCATGATGAGAGTAGCGACAATTAAGCCCCCTGACAGGCCAAAGAGCGGCACGGCCAGGATAACCATATCCGTCACAGGTTGGACATTAGGAACACCACTGACTAAGACCCGTCCCACCACGGCAACCGCTACCCAGAGGCTCAGATTGGTCAAGCGCCGGGTTAATGAGAGCTGCTGAAAATTAGGATAGCGGACCAGGTCCAGGTCTAATTTGGGTATTTTCATTTTTGTTTTTCCTCTTCTACTTTAGAACATATTTTTGATACTTTCAATATTCTTCAATTCGATGCCAATGGTCCCATCCGGATTATTCTTAATCTCCACCACTTCAGGGTCATTGAAAAGCTCAAGGGGAATGGTCAATTCGATGCCATTATCGAATTTAAGTTTTTGCCGCTGCATCTTGGCCGATAACATGTCTGGGCTGGCAGCTTGTTGGTGGATCATTCCCATTTCTTCAGTTTCCCGCAAGTAAGTTTGTTTTTGGCTGATATTGTCGCCGTAGAGCTGGTCAGCCAGTTTGCGGTTATCGAATTCTTGGTCGTCATAAACGGCGTGGTAGAGAATATCCTTAGCCTCTGCCAAGGCTTGGTAGTCTGTTTCATTATAGTGTTTAGCCGTCTTTTCAACGCCTTTTCTTATAATTTTAATGTTTTCATTCATATTGAGATTGGCTTCGATGCCCAAAAAGACTTCGCTCAAATAAGGCATCCGCTCGCCCGTTTCTTCCATCAAATGATTTTTTTCAATCAGGAAGTACTCGCTTGTCGTGGGGCAATAGAGGAACCCCTCATCAATGGCTTGTTTGGCCTTGGGCAGGATGGACCGGTGGACAATTAAATCATTGCGCAAGACCTCCTCATCCGTGGCGACGAAGTGGGTAAAGGATTCATTGTGGTTCAACTTGAACATCCCAACGAAGGGAAAATCATTGAGCACAAGCGATACCCAGAGCAGGTCTGCCGGTGGGATGTCCGGATTTAGGCGTAGGATCTGGAAGAATTTGGAGGTCATGGGTCGGGTCGTTGCTTGGAAGTCCCTAGCCAGGCTCTGGAGATTCTCGTAGATGGGTGCCGTTTCAGGAATCACACCATTCTTCTGCTTTCCTGTTTGCATGACCTGGTTCACCTTGCAGTCGACATAGTGAATAATGGTCTCATCCCGAAAGTCTAAAGCCGCTTGGGAGAGGATGGGTTCACTGGTGTTGACATCGTATATATGGAGGATAGCATCCCGAATTTGAATCATGGTCTTCCCTCTTTCTAGATAAATTACACCCCTTCATTTTAACGAATTTACAGTTAAAAAGCGAATCAAATTCGCCAGGCTCGAAACAGGACTCTGATCCTATTTTATGCTATGATTAAAATAAAATTAAAGGAGGCCGACGATGTCAATCGAAGCAGTTTTAAATTTTTGGTTTGAAGAATTGGGCCCGAAGAAGTGGTTTAATGGTGGCCAAAGTGTCGACCAAGCTATTGCCGACCGCTTTAGCCAGCTCCACCAGGAAGTCAAAGATGGTGAGCATGCAGATTGGCGGGAAAGCCTTCGCGGACGCTTAGCAGAAATTATTGTCCTGGACCAGTTTTCCAGAAATCTCTATCGGGGAAGCGGCCAAGCCTATGCCCAAGACGATATGGCGCTCGCCCTAGCCCAAGAATGCATCCGGCTGGAAGACCTCTCTTCGCTCAGTCCAGAAGCCCGCTCTTTCATCTACATGCCCTTCATGCACTCCGAATCCCTCGTCATCCACGACCAAGCCATGGAACTCTTCTCCTCAGAAGAAGCCCTAGCCAACAATCTAAAGTATGAAAAAGCCCACTATGAAATCATTGAAAAATACGGCCGCTACCCTTACCGCAACGAGGCACTAGGTCGGAAAAACACACCCGAAGAAGAAGAATATTTGAAACATAATAAGGGTTTCTAAAATACCAAGTAAGATAAGCCCCTCCATTAGATTTTTTCTGATGGAGGGGGTTTCCTATTCTGGGATTTTTTGTGGGGCTACTTGCTAATGAAGACGCTATTTGAAAGTTAGGTCGGTTCTACTTGCTAATAGAGCTCCTATTTGAAAGTTGGCACGGTTCTACTTGTTAATGGAGTCCTCGTTTGAAAGTAGAAGGCCGGCTGCTTACAAATGGAGGTCCCATTTGAAAGCTAGCCCAAGTTTAATAACGAAAATAACCTAGTAAGGAGGCAATCATCCTTACTAGGTTATTTAATATTTTATATTTCTAACCGCGCTACTTCTCACCCTATAGTCAGGTTCGCAAAGGCAGAAAGGAAGTGACTTCAGCAAAGTGGAACGACCGGCTAAAGACGCTCTTATCCTCTTTGCATCCAGTCATTCCTTTCTAAGCGCCTCTGCTCTCACCCTTTGTAGTCGGGCTCGACTTGGCAGGCTTGGAGTGATTTCACAAGTCAGAAACGAGCGAATACTTCGCTCTTATTCTGACTTGCTCCAATCATCCAAGCCTAACCGCCAAGTCTCTCACCCTTTATAGTCGGGTTCGGTTGCGCAGAAGTGGCTCCTCTTCACAAAGATCCGCCGAAGTCTTTCAGACTTCTCTGGATCTTTGCTCCAGAGGTCCACTTCTAACCGCGCTCCCTCTCACCCTTTAACTTAGGGATTATTTCGTTTTTGAGGTAGTCTTTGAATTCGGGGCCGGTTTGTTTGTGGCGGAGGGCGTATTGGATGCTGGCTTTGACCATGCCTAGGGGTTCGCCGACTTCGTACCATTCACCGTTAAAAATGAGGCCGTTGACGCCCTGGTCTTGGGCGATTTGGCTGAGGGCATCACTGAGTTCAATTTCCCCTGATAGGGGATTGACTTCTTGGCCTTCTAGGGCGCGGAAGATGCTTTGGTCTAAGACATAGCGGCCACAGATGGCGTACTGGCTGGGGGCTTGGTCCTGGGGCTTTTCAACGACATTGCGGGCTGGCAGCATGCCGTCTTCAGCTTCTTGATCAGGATCTAGGATACCATAAAGTTGAGTCAATTCTTTGTCAATTTCTTGGACTAAGACAGAACTCTTGCCGGTCTTGTTGTAGGCTGCCATCAAGGCTTGAGAAGCTGGTTCTTCGCTCACCAAAATGTTATCGCTCAGCATCAAGAGGAAGGGTTCTTCCCCCACAAAGGATTCGGCTAGGGCAACCGCATCACCAAGGCCCTTAGGATAGTGCTGGCGTTTGAATTGGATATTCTCGAGTGTGGAATCTTGGACCATGGCTAGGAGTTCATCTTTGCCCTTGGCTTCCAAGTTCTCTTCCAGTTCAATATTAGCATCGAAGTGGTCTTCTACCGAGCGTTTGTGACGACCGGTAATCACAAGAATTTCTTCAATGCCAGCTGCTAAGGCTTCTTCAACGACAAATTGAACGGCTGGCTTATCCATAACGGGAATAATTTCCTTGGCCATAGACTTGGTTGCGGGGAGAAAACGGGTCCCTAAACCAGCCACTGGAATAACAGCTTTTCTAATCTTTTTCACTTGCTTGGCTCCTTTCAGCACAGTTTACGGCTCAGTCTCTAACGTGATTTCAAGGCTTCAGCGTAAGCTCGACCATACTTAGGCACATCCCCTGCCCCCATGAAGAGGACAACGGCATTGTGGTAGCCCATGAGTGGTCCCATATCGTCTAAGTTAAGAATTTGCACAGGCTTGGTCACTTTGGCAGCCAGGTCTTCACTGGAGACTTGGTGGGTATCCTGTTCGCGGGCTGAAGCGAAGATCTCACACAAGAAGACTTCATCAGCTTGGTCGAGGGCTTGAGCGAATTCATCCATCAAAGCCAGGGTTCGGCTATAGGTATGGGGCTGGAAGACGGCAATGATTTGCTTATCAGGATAGCGCTGCTTGGCGGCGTCTAGCGTGGCTTTAATTTCTGAGGGATGGTGAGCATAGTCGTCCACCAGGGTCATATCAGCCACTTCCGTCACATTAAAGCGTCGTTTTACGCCCGCAAAGCTTGACAGGGCTTCTTGGACCTTATCTGCCGGAAATTCTTCCAAACAGCAGAAACCAATTACAGCCAGGCTATTGAGGATATTGTGCTCCCCGCAGCCCTTGATCCGAAACTGGCCGTAATGCTCACCTAGAACTTCTACATCAAACTGGCAGCCGGTCGTATCGCGGACCACATGATGTGCAACAATATCATAGTCACCGTCAATGCCGTAGTAGAGCACATGGTCCTTATCCGCTAATCGTTGGAGGTAGGGGTCATCCCCGTACATGATAGCTTTCTTTTGCACCTGGTTAGCGAACTGGCTATTAGCATCAAAAACCTGTTCAATATTTTGGTAGTAGTCGGGATGGTCGAAATCAATATTGGTAAAGATGGCATAGTCGGGTTCATAGGCGAGGAAGTGTTCCCGGTATTCATCCGCTTCTAGGACAAAGTATTCTGCCTGCTCATCGCCATAACCTGTGCCGTCCCCAATTAGATAAGAGCTGGGAACATTGAGGGAGAGGACATGGGACATGAGCCCAGTGGTTGAGGTCTTGCCGTGCGAGCCGGTAATGGCCACACTGGTATAATTCTTGATAAATTGTCCTAAGAACTTATGGTAGCGGGTAACTTTTAACCCGAGTGCCTCAGCCTTCTTCACCTCAGGATGGTCATCGGGGAAGGCGTTGCCTAGGATAATTTCCATACCTTCATGAATATTATTCGGATCGAAATCTAAGATACGAATATCTGCCGCTTCTAAACCTTGTTGGGTAAAGAAATAGGTCTCCACATCTGAGCCTTGTACCTTATAGCCTGCTCCGTGTAAAACGAGTGCCAGGGCACTCATCCCTGAACCCTTAATTCCTGTGAAGTGATAGATCGTTTCTTTATTCATGGTTATGCTTATCTCCTGTTCCTTGGTGTTTCGAATAATAAGGGGTCTGCTCACTGTCCTCATCGCTCAGGCCAGCAAAGACACTCCCCTTGGCGTAGCGTGGTCGCTCTTGGGCCATAATCGCTTTAAAATCTCGGTTAAGGCCCCCCTGACGTGGCTTGGTCTGGGCCGGCTTCTGTTCACTCGACTTAGCCGGCTGACTAGCTGCCTTACGCGTAGCATTGGCTTTGTTTAGCTGCTGGCTAACCGAATTTGACTGGGCCTTGGTCCTCCCCTGCCTTCGCTTCTTGTCTCGTTCATGGTCATTTTTTTCCGAGCTCTGGACTGCATGTGACTGGGCCTTCTGCTGGATCGAAGGGACTTCCGAGGGGCGGAAAGGCCGCCGGAATTGATAGTTCTCGTAAGCGCGCAAGTCTCGCCGAATCTTCTCATAGCGAGCTTCCCGGTCCTCATCCCGGTAGAGGGCATAGTCTTGCTGGCCCTCATGTTGGCGATTGGGCCGGCGATGATTCGAAGCTGGCCTTTGTAAATTATTGAGCGGCTGTTGGCGGGCCTGGTCGAAGCGGTGCTGGCGTTTAGCTTCCTGTTGATGGCTTTGAGGGGTCCACCAATTCTCATAATTCTGTGGCTGACGATCGCGTTTCTGCTCATTGAGGTCAGACCGCCAGTTCATATAATTTGGAAAGTAGGGTTTCTTCACGTCATCGGCTAAGAGCTTGTCGTCCTTCTTTTGGTAGAAGGGCTGAAAATGCTCTTCACGCTCACGCTTCAACCGTTCATCATTCCATTTCAAGGCTCCCCCTCCTTAGCTTCTTAGGTCTCTTCTAATCGGTCGTTAAACTTGATAGGTCAAGTTCTGAAAATGGTGTTCCAATTGGCACATCGTCTTTAATTTCAATAATGCCTTGGAGCTTATGTTCAGGGTCAACGCCCAATTCATAAGCTGAACACAGCATACCTGAACTCTGCACGCCGCGCAATTCGCTTGGCCAAATCACCAGGCCATCTGGCATCACGGCACCCGGCAAAGCCACAACTACCTTCATGTCTTGGTGGACATTGGCTGCCCCACAGACAATCTGATAAGTTTGGTCTTCGCCAACCTGGGTTTCCGTAATATGGAGATGGTCTGAATCCTCATGATCAACGCAGGACTTGACATAGCCCACCACAATCGCTGGGTCATTATTGGTACTGATTGTTTCAAAGCCCTTCTCATAGAGCAATTGATTAAGGGTATCGAGCTGCTCATCGCTCAAACGAACTTGGCCTGAGCCCTCTAATTTAATATAGTCAGAGATGGAATGGAAGTTATAGCCCATGGTATTATCCGTCTCTTTGTTATAAATCCGTGTAATTCCTGCAATAGTTTCCGTTGCAATTTGGTCTTTTTGTAATTGGCCGCGTGTCACCATCAAGACATCGCCGACGCCCTTCGGATTGTAAAAACAGATCCACATGAATAATTTGCTCCTTTTCTTCATTTACTGGCAGCACTTGCTGCCTTGCTTTGGCTTCATCCCTAGATGAAAAAATAGTCTAGTTAATTTCTAAACTAGACAAGCCTTCTCAATATAAAGCATCAGATCATTCCTTTCAAATTATATACTTTTTACCTAAAAAAGGCAACGCCCCTCCATCATAGGCTGGAATTATTCAAGAAATTCGCTAAATTTCAGCTTTCCTAGTCTTTCCATCTGTTAGCGTTTTAATTTAAGCTTTTTCTTGCTATAATAGGACTAATAGAAGAGAGGAGTGTTTCTTTTGGTATTTGATTTAAAAGATAATTTAAAAAATAAGGCCTATGCCCTAGCTGGTACCCTACTCGTCTGTGGCGCTGTCATTGGGGCTGTCTCGACTGCCCTATACATCGATAGCCGGGACAAGAATGAACGGGCCAAAGTAGACGGTCAGAGCGTGATTGAAGAAGTCAAGGCCCTCTTAGCTCAGGATGGCGAGATTGAAGGCTCTTGGATTGAACTCCAACCCCTGAAGAAAGAACGCTACGGCCAAGAACAAGTGCTCTACTTCGGTGGCGTCTCCCGCCAAGAAAAAGGCCACTTAGTCCAATATGAATTCATTGCAGACGCCCAAAGCGGTCAAATCATCGACCTCTACCAAGTTTAAAAACAAAGAAAAGAGTCTGACAAAAGTCGTTCAGGCCTGAACCAGCTCATGCATACTATATCTGTAACTCGCTACGCGTCGAACAGCTATAGCAACTGTCCGCGAACTATGTCCAATCGTTGACCAACGATCGGACATAGTTCGTGAAGTGGATGTCAGGCCTGACTTTTGGAACAGGTTTAAAAAGAAGCAGCAACTTTTGTACCAGCCTCTTCCCGCATCAATAAAATAGTTCGGCAGTTAAAACGCGCCGAACTTTTTTGTGTTTTATTTAACTTTCATGTTGAGGATAGTAGGCCTCCAAACGATAAATCGGCTGGCCCTTAGCCGCAAACTTCTCCTCATACTCCGTCATGATATTGCCCTCAAAGTCACTGGCATGGAGGTCTAACCAGACTTGGCGGAAGGCCATGCCGTATTGGGACATACTGGCCAAGGAATATTCAAAAAGTCCCTGGTTATCCGTCTTGAAGTGGATCTCCCCTTCTGGCTTGAGGACTTCCTGGTACTGGGCTAAGAAATTAGGGCTGGTCAACCGGCGCTTGGTGTGACGGCGCTTAGGCCATGGATCAGAGAAATTCAAATAAAGACGGTCTAGGCTGCGGGCTTCAAAAAAGTTGGAAATCTCACGGCCATCTGACCGGATAAAGCGCAGGTTAGGCAAGTCTTGGTCTTCATCCAAGACCTTCTGCAAGGCCATGACAAGGACGTCTGAATACATCTCAATCCCTACATAGTTAATCTCTGGATGGGCCTTGGCCATACCAATCAGGAATTGGCCCTTGCCCGTCCCCACTTCCACGTGGAGGGGCTGGGCCTGGTCAAAGACCTGGTCCCACTTGCCCTGGGCCTGGTCTGGTTCTGGAATCACAATATTAGGGTAATCCTTAATCATATCGATTGCCCAAGGTTTATGTCTTACACGCATAGTGCGCCTCCTTATGTCTCTTTCAATCCTAAATCTATTTCTCAAATGCTATCCAAGTAGCTACAAAAGCTAGCCCTATAGCCTCTCTTAATGACAAAAATAAAAGCGGGCCAAGCGCTCTAAAAGAACCTGCCTGCTTCTATTCCGATCTAAAATTAATACTGGTCTTGGAAATACCGGTTATCGTAAATATGTCTCAATTTTAAAATTGCTTCATTGACATCCACTTGCCGATCCTTGCGGTAGCTTTCCTTAATTAAGAGTAACAGATTAATTAAAGCAAACCACTCGATCCGCAGATAAGAACTTTCATCCACCTGGAGGCCATAGCGCTCCCACCAGCTCTCCCAGTCTTCACTCGGGATATATTGGACAAGAACCTGGGTCAAGTCCGAGATGGGATCCGCAATCCGAACCGATTCCCAGTCGACCAGGTAGAGGCGGTTCTGTTCAGATAGTAAGAAATTCTTACGGTTGAGGTCGCCGTGGCAAACCGTCTTAAGGGATTGCTTAATGAAGGGAGCGGTCTCTTCTAAATAGGTCAAAACCTCATTCAAGAGGCTATGGGAAGCCAAGTGGTGGTGGAGCTGGTCTTCATAGTCAGCGATAAAGTCGCTGCACCCCCATTCCTGGCCCCCAATCTTCACTAGCATCTTATAGAGATGGTCCGAGTGTTGGTAGCGATGGATGAGCTTGATAACCTGGCTTTGGTGCATCTCTTGTTCCGTCAGGGTGTGGCCGCGCAGCCATTCTTGGGCCGAGAAGGTGTCTCCCGTACTGGTCCGTTTTGACCAGATCAAGCGCGGCGTAATTCCCTCCATGGAGAGAGCAGCAAGGAAAGGAGAAGAATTGCGCTTGAGGAAGACACGCTCCTGCTTATGGGTGCCCATGAAGGCCTGGCCCGTATCCCCACCAATCGGATGCAAGGTCCACTCCTTGTCAAATTGATATTCCAATGCTGTTCCCTCCTTTTTCTTTAAGATGATTTTCCTTTCTCAAACAGCGAAAAAGAAAAACTAAAGCATTCATTATTGTAGTCATTATTTTCCATATAGTCAATCATTTCGTTGGATCTTTTAGCTCTTTCTGCCGCGCCGACGTCCTGTCTTTTTCTTCTGGAGCCTAGCCGATAAGTAGAAACGGATAAAAAGAAATTCTAAGATGAGACCAGCCACTAGATAGAAAGCAGCCAGAAGCCCAAAACCTGCTAAGAGGAGAGCCAGACTCAAAGCGAGCACTTGGAATGTGTACACTTGCCAGAGTAAGCTTTGGAAGGCCTGGTGCCCTGCTTCTTCTGCTTCTGGGTAAATCTTCAGCATAGTCTGCCCCTGCTTGACGCTAGCCAGGGGTAAGAGTTGGAAATGGCTAGCGTAATTTAAGAGGAGGAAGACGAAGAGGCTTAAAGGATGTTTAGGCAGGGTGAAGGCCAGTAAGAGGCTCAGGAGAGTCAAGCGCCGCCAGATAGGAAAGAGGTCCGTCGACCGCCAAAAACTGCGGCTATAGAGATAAGCATGAGCAGAAGGCGCCTTAGTCAAGGGCAGGGTCAAACCATCGAGATAGGCCCGGCGCTTGGTCTGCTTTTTGCCAGCTTTTAGATCGACGAATAAAGACAGGAAGGCAGTCATGGCTTGCTTACTCTGTCCTTCGCTCACGAGGAGACTCTGCCAATCCCAGCGGTCGCCCCAAGTCAAATGACCGCCTTGCCAAAGACAGAAAAGAGTCGCCAAGCCCAAGGCCCAAGCAGGATGGTAGGTAAAGGCTAAGAGATAGGTCAGGAGGGGGAATACCAAGCCTAGCCCATTTGCTTGCTTGCCTTGGTCCTGGAAGCCACGGATTGCCCTCATCAGACTCGCCGCCTTCAAAAGCACAAAGCTTGCGCCGAGAGCTAAGACTTCCCAGCCTGTCCACTGCTGGCCCCATTTAAGATAAGGCCAAGCGACTAGGCAGACCAGGGGTGCCAGCAAAGCTTGTTTAAGAAGTGAGGACTTGAACGCTTCTTTAAAATAATACCGCCATTCCCTTTCTAGGGGCAGGAGAAATTGGATATCCGCCTCCTTTAGATAGGTCCTAACCCCCCCTGCCCAAGTCAGCAGGGTAAAGGCTAGGACCAGGATGCCATCTGCGACTGGATCCCTGCCTTGGAGTTGGTGGACCCAGGTTGAATAATTGAGTGAGAGGGCCCCAACAAGGAACATCAGGGCAATGACAAAGTGGTCATTAAAGATATAGCGACTGTAGTGGAGAAAATCTTGAAAGGCTTTTTCTTGACGTTTTTTGAAGAGTTCTTTCAAATTTAACCCTCCCTTGCCAGTTGGATATAGAGTTCTTCCAGGCTTGCCTCTTCTTGGCCGAAGACCTGGCGGATGTCTTCCAAGCTCCCCTGGGCGCGCAAATAGCCCTCATGGAGGAAGAGGAAGCGGTCGCAATAAGATTCTGCATTGGCGAGAACGTGGGTAGACATCAAGACCATGGCCCCAGCTTCCCGCTTGGCCTCCAGGATTTGGATAAAGTCATGGGTAGCTAAGGGGTCCAAGCCCAGGAAGGGTTCATCAATAATATAGAGGTCAGCTTCAACCATCATGGCACAGACAATCATCAATTTCTGCCGCATGCCCTTAGAGAAATGCTTGGGCATCCAATCGAGTTTCTCATCCAGGCGGAAAGTCTTCAACATGGGTATGGCTCGGTCTAGAATTTCCCCCTTTTCGATCTGGTAGGCGAGGCCAATCATATTCAGGTGTTCGCGCAGGGTCAGCTCATCATAAATCATCGGCATCTCCGGAATATAGGTGAAAGCCTGGCGATAAGCCCGGTTATCTTCTTCCAAAGTCTGGCCATTAAGACGGATTTCTCCGCTCTGAGCTTTAAGTAGGCCGATAATATGCTTGATCAGAGTCGATTTGCCTGCCCCGTTCAAGCCAATCAGGCCGATAATCTCCCCCGCTTGGATATCAAAACTTATATTATGGATGACGGGCCGGTTGAGATAACCGCCTGTCAGCTGCTTGACACTGAGACTCATTCTTGTCGTCCTCTCCTCTTTTTTCAATTTAAGTCTAGTTTATCAAAGTTTGCTAGTGAATTTAACTTTAAAGTTTAAAATTTTAGCTAAGACAGGGGCCTTGCTGGGTCGCGCTTCAATTGTCCCATTCCCTAGATTATGCTAAAATGAGCCTAGTATACGAATTAACAATTGAAAGTGGTGGATCAAATGACTGATTGTATCTTTTGTAAGTTAGCCAATGGGGAAATCCCGACCAATATCGTCTATGAAGATGAAGTTGTGACTGCCTTCTTGGACACTAGCCAAGTAACGGAAGGTCATACCCTCATTGTGCCTAAGAAGCACCTTAAGGATATCTATGACTATGACATCAAGGATTCTGGCGCTATCTTCCGTCGTATTCCGATTGTTGTCCAAGCCCTTCAAGCTGCCTTGCCAGATATGCAGGGGGTCAATATCCTCAATAACAATGGAGAAGTCGCTTACCAAAGTGTCTTCCACTCCCATATCCATCTGATCCCTCGCTATAGCCGCGATGGCGATGACTTCAAAGTTGTCATGCCGGATAATGGTGACCAATACACGGACGAAGACCTCGCTAAACTCGCCCAACGCATCCATGAAAAGGTTGAGGTGTAGGATGGCCATGAGTTTTTTTAAAGGTTTATTGACCGGTGCTCTTCTGGGCGGTGTCACAGCCCTGCTCAAAAACCCTAATACTGGTGAAGAGAACCGACGCAAGTTACGCGCCTACAGCCAAGATATTACCGCGGCTTCCCGGAAGCTGGAAGGCAGTCTAGCCAAAACTCAGATTGCCCTGTCAGACCTAGCTAACCAAGGTTTGTCGACGGCTAAAGTCGCTCGTGATGACCTCAGTGAAGCCATTCGTGACTTCCAAACCTCTACCCTTCCCCATCGCAATGCCATCCAGGAGAAACTTGCCAAGATCAATGCGGACCTTGAACAGACCCAAATGAGCCTAGAAGACCTAGAAGAAAGACTCCAAGCTGATAAAGAGTAAATTTCTTTAAAGGATCCTAGAATACTGCTCAGCATGAGTCGACTTATGTTATATTTAAGCTACAAAAAAAGAATTTTGATCAAGGAGTCATCGCATGAATTGGAATAAAAAATTAAGCTTAGGCGCCCTTACTTGCGCCGCAGTCCTCAGCCTCGCCGCTTGCTCCAGCCAGAATGAAGCAGGCCAGAATGTTATTGCCAAAGGTGAAGGCATCGAGGTAACGGAAGATGAATTAGTTAAAGAACTTAAGGCTTCAGCCGGCAATGCCGCTGTCCAACAATTGGTTTTCGGCGAAATCTTTGAAAATGAACTAGGCAAGGACCGGGTTAAAGAAATCGAAGATGAAGTGGACGCCGATACGGTCAAACTCGTGGCCCAGTATGGCAATGAGGACAAGTTCAAAGAAGTCGTTGCCGCTAATGGCTATAGCAGTGTGGATGAATACAAGAAAGCCCTCCGCTACTTCAAGCTATTAACAGAAACCATTTCTAAGAATATCAATGTTTCTGACGACGAAGTGAAGAAAGCCTATGAAAACTACGAAGCCCCTCGTAAGGTCTCCCACATCCTGGTCAAGGACGAAGACAAGGCTAAAGACCTGATTAAACAAATTAATGAGGGCGGCGACTTCGCCAAATTAGCAGAAGAGAATTCTGAAGACAAGGGCTCAGCCAAAGAAGGCGGTAGCCTGGGAGAAGTCACTAAGGGTATGATGGTTAAAGAATTCGAAGAGCCTGCCTTCAAGCTCAAGGCCGGTGAAATGACCCAAGAACCTGTCAAAAGTCAATACGGCTGGCACATTATCAAGGTAGACGAAGTTGGCAACAAGGGATCTTTCGAAGAGGAGAAGGAGAAACTTGAAAAACAACTCCGTAAAGAAAAGATGGATGACCCTAAACAAGTCCAACAAGTGCTTAAAGATGTCTTGGATAAATACCAAGTGAAAATTACTGACAAGGACTTCAAGAATGCTCTAGACACCTTCCAAACTTCGAATGACCAAGAAGCCGCTAAAAAACAGGCTGAAGCTGAAGAAGCTAGCGAAGAAAGCAAGTAACTCTATATATAAAAAATATAATCTAGCTAAAAGCCAGGAAAACAAGCTCATTGAGCTAGTTCTCCTGGCTTTTTTGCTTGGAATGATGACCTCGCACTTTCTAATGAGGGGGATTCTACTCATATACCTTGGCAAGTTGCTTATAGCGTTGGTATTAGCAACTAGGATATTGGCAACTTGCGAATGGCGCCGCTGTTTGCGAGTAAGACATCGGCTACTTGCTAATGATGGCCCCGTCTGCGAGTTAAGCAGAGTCAAGTTTCAAATAAGGATTCCGTTAGCAAGTAGGACAAGGGCTACTTGCTAATACCCATCCCATTTGCGAGTAGCCGATCAGGAAGTTTCAAACGATCCTTCTATTCACAACTTGCTCATTTAAATGCCCTTCTTTTCCAAGAATGAAAACACTCTAGCCCGGCTGTACTGCGCCGAGCTAGAGTGTTAGTCAATTATTTATGTATTATGAGCTTTTGCTCACATCCTAGTTGGGTTCGGGCTGGCAGCTTTCCTGTCACTTCACAAGTCTCCGCCGCAGTCCTACAGACTGCTCTGGCGACTTGCTCCAGTGAAGGAAAGCTAAACGCCAGCCCTCTCCCCCTTTTCTAGTCGGGTTCGCAGTTGCAGACTTGAAGTGACTTCACCCAACCGGAACGAACGGCTGGGGCCGCTCTTTTCCGTTTGGGCTCCAGTCATTCAAGCCTGGACGCAACTGCTCACACCCTTCCTAGTTGGGTTCGGGCTAGCAGAAATAGCTCCTCTTCACCAAAATCCGCCGAAGACTTTTAGTCTTCTCTGTCGCTTTGCTCCAGAGGTCCACTCCTACCCGCGCGCCCTCACACCCTGTCTAGTCGGGTTCGCAGTTGCAGACTTGAAGTGACTTCACCCAACCGGAACGAACGGCTGGGGCCGCTCTTTTCCGTTTGGGCTCCAGTCATTCAAGTCTGGACGCAACTGCTCACACCCTTCCTAGTTGGGTTCGACTTGGCAGACTCGGAGTGATTTCGCAAGTCAGAAGCGAGCGAATGCTTCGCTCTTATTCTGACTTGCTCCAATCATCCGAGTCTAAACGCCAAGTCTCACACCCTGTTATCCCCAGACTTCTTTTGCGATGGAGCGGACGAGGGCGAGTTTTTCCCATTGTTGGTCTTCTGTTAGGCTGTTGCCTTCTTCTGTTGAGGAGAAGCCGCATTGGGGGCTGAGGTAGAGATTGTCTAATGGAATATATTTGGCTGCTTCGTGGATGCGCTTGATGACCGCTTCCCGGTCTTCTAATTCCCCTGTCTTCGAGGTGATTAGACCGAGGACGACTAAGCGGTCATCACCCACCTTAGCTAGGGGTTCGAAGCCACCAGCCCGGTCTGAGTCGTATTCCAGGTAATAGGCTTGGGCGTGTTCCTTAGCGAAGAGTTCGTCTGCTACGGAATCATAGCCACCTTGGCCAAACCAGTGTGACCGGTAGTTCCCCCGGCAAACGTGGCTAGTGATAGTTAGGTCTTCAGGTGCCCCGTCGATTGCCAGGTTATTGACATAGCGGTAGAGGCCTGCTAAATAGGCTTTTTCATCAGCCTTAGCCTGACGTTCGTCTTCTGGATAGTCTTCGAGATGAATATCCACCAAGCGTCCCCAGGTACAGTCATCGAACTGGATCACTTTAGCGCCTTCAGCTGCGAAATCTTCTAAGACATCGATATAAGCCTTGGCGATGGCTTGGGCTAATTCGCGGTGCTCATCTTCTCCATAGAAAGCTTGGGTGGTCCCTTGGTTGTGTGGTTTAAGTAATTCTTGTAACAATTGGGCAGGTGCTGGAACTGTCTGCTTCACTTCACGGTCGGTCGACTTATGGTCGCGGACGAATTTAAAATCTTCCACAAAAGGATGCTTATGGCCATCTAATTCGCGGCTCGTTAGGGAAGCAGTTTCTGCCCGGGTCTTCATGTCGTGGAATTGGCCACCTTCATCGATAAAGCGCTTTTCAATCCCATTTAAGCCCCACATGAAGTCGTAGTGCCACCAGCTGCGGCGGAATTCACCGTCGGAAACAGCTTGTAAGCCTGCTTCTTCTTGTTTATGGATTAATTTGATAATTTCTTCATCTTCAACCTGACGTAAAGCCTGGCCATCAATTTCTCCTGCTTCATAGGCTTTGCGTGCTTCTTTTAATCGAGCTGGGCGCAAAAAGCTCCCCACGGTGTCAAAGCGATAGGGTTGTTGTTGACGTTTTGTAAATTCTCCCATTTTGAATCCTCCATTTTTGTTCGTTAGAACCGATCAAGTGGTTCAATATAAATTCTAGTATACGGCTAATTTGACCGATTTAAAAGCTATCTCTCGATACAGCTTATAGAACAAGTGTGTTCGCTTTTATTGATCACTTAAGCGGTCATAGCTCTTTACTTGACGAACTTGGTAGTGGGCCAGGATATCGTTGAGATCAGACAGGTCGGAAATGAAATTAATCCGCTCATAGTCCTCCTGGGCCAGAAATCCTGCCTGGCACATATTCATGAAAAGCTCCTGCATGGGCCGGTAATAGGCAGCTACATTTATAAAGACGCAAGGCCGGTCCGATTGGCCTAAACGAGCCAGAGAAATGGCTTCCGAAATTTCTTCTAGGGTCCCTGGTCCACCAGGTAGGGCCAGGCAAGCATCGGATAGGTCCAGCATCCGCATCTTCCGCTCGGCCATGGTGTCCACAATTTCTAATTGCGTGAGGCCTTGGTGGGCAATTTCATGGTCCTTAAGAAAGGCTGGCATCACGCCATAGACCTCTCCTCCCTGGGCCAGGACCTCATCTGCTAAGATCCCCATGAGCCCTGTCCGGCCACCACCATAAACTAAGCGGTGGCCAGATTGGGCGATCCATTGCCCCAGTTCACGTGCAGCCTCTGCATAGACGGGATCTTTCCCAGGATTTGCCCCACAATAAACAAGTATATCCATTGATTATCACTTCTTTCTCTTAGAAGAAAAACAGACCCAGCACCCCTTCAACAGGGACTTAACTGGGTCCTCTTTTCTGTTTATTTGTTTTAATTTATTAAAATCGCTGACCAAGGTCAATCAAATATACTAAGCTAGCAAGGCTGCTGACGCAGCGTTGAACTTCATCTCTAGCCAGCATACGATATCTGTAATCTCACGCTGTTCGAACAGCTATCACATAAGTCGTTTCGCTCCAAGAGCTGAAGCTGCTCGAGCCGGTGGTGTTTAGCTATCCGAGATTTAGTGACGTACGGATAAAGTACGAGACGGCACTAGCCGTTCTCGACCCCCTAAAATTCAAGGCCTAAATTCAAAAGCGGAACGGATACTCATCTGCACATTGCTTAGTCTTGGTCTAACTTAGGCCGGTAGAAGGGCCGGCCGTCCATCCCTGGAATATAGGCCGAGAATTCACCCGGAGCGGTCTTCTCCAGAGCGGCGCTAACCATGTACATGGAAGCATCCAAGTCATCAATGCGGTGGAGAACTTCTGCTTCTAAGACATGGGGTGTTACAGGACTCCCGTACTCCTTCTTACCGTGGTGGGCGAGGACCATATGTTTCAGGAGCATGAGTTCTTCGCTAGTCTGGTCTAAGCCGAGTGCCTGGATGGCCAAGCTCAATTTCTCTGCCACTAAGGAGATATGACCTAAGAGATTGCCTTGGACCGTATAATTACCGCTGAGCGGATCGGAGAGCTCGCTCGTTTTGGCGATATCATGGAGGATAACGCCGGCATAAAGGAGGTCCGCATTGAGAATAGGATAGAGCTTCTGGATAGCCTTGGCCAGGGCCAGCATGGAAACCGTATGATAGGCCAAGCCCCCGACAAAGGCGTGGTGGTGCTTCTTAGCTGCTGGATAATAGTAGAAGTCATCCCCTACTTCATCGAGGATATAACGAACCACTTGTTGAATCTCCGACAGCTGGAAGTCAGCCAGCGTTTCTTCGATTTCTTTTTGCATCTCTTCCTTAGTCATAGGCCCTTCTGGCATATAGAGCAAGGGGTCATTGGGTTCGTGCTGGTCGGCCAGGCGCATCTGCTCAATCCGAAATTGTGGTTGACCATTGAAGAGCTCCCGCCGGCCGTAGAGGTAGACCACTCGTCCGACTTGGAACTTTTCTGCGTCGGCGTCCGTCATGCCCCAGAGCTTGCCATCTAGGATGCCTGACCGGTCCTGGAAAGTCAAAGCAAGGTAGTCCTTGCCATTCCGGTCTTGTCGAATATCAGCATTTTTAATCAAGGCAAAGCTTTTAAAGTTGGTATCCATCGCAGCGTCAAAGAGTCTTATCGTTTCCATTCTCCCATCCTTTCACAACTAGGTCTTCGTAGTTAAATCCGGGTAACTTCCTTGCTGGCACGGTTGAGGGCTGCACTCTCATCAATTGTTAGCAGGATGATTTGTTGGTCCTGGCTCCGTTCATCGAGGAAGCGGTAAATATTTTGCCGGTAATAGTCATCGATATGGGCAAAGGCTTCATCAATTAAAATCGGCATATTCAACTGGCCAAGCTGGGCATTCAAGAAGGCAAAACGCATGGCGACAAAGAGTAAGGCCTTCTCTCCGCGTGAGAGTTGGTCCACAGCAAGCCAGAGATTGTCTTCGCTAAGGACTTCCACCGTTTCATTCTGATAGCGCAGTTTCTCCATTTCTCCATTGGACAGGTCATAGAGATAGCGGTTGGCATGGCCTAAGACACGTTCTAAAGCCTCGCCTTCCTCACCCACACTGGCCTGTTCGAAGGTAGATACAGCCATCTTATTGGCTGCCCACTCGACCGCTGAATCATAGGCTTGGTCGACATCACTGGCATGGTCGGCTTGAAGCTTGCTGACTAGGCCACTGGCTTCGAGTTCGCGAATCTGCATTTCTAACTGGGCATTACGTTGAACGAGGTCTTGGATGCGCTGGGTCAATTGCCCCAGGGTATGGACATTATCCTCTAATTGTTGGTCGATGGTCTCATCCTTATCATGCAGCTGGGCAGCTTGGGGATTGAGCGAGTGGTTGAGGAGGTCGAAACGTTCCTTCTTCGCCAACATTTCCGCTTCCTTAGCCAGCACATCTTCCACCTCATCCGCTGATTCGAAGCCATAGCGGTCCAAGAAGTCTTGACGGGCCCGACGTAGGCTTTGGATGCTTTGATGGAGTTCTTGCTTTTGGTTCTTCTCAGCTTGGTAGGTCTGAGCCGTAAAAGCATGGTCCATTTCCAACTGACGCAGGCTATGGTAGTCATCCTCAAAAGCTTGGAAAACAGAATCCTGAGACAGCGGATTGTTAGAAATAGCCTGGGCATAATCTTGCCATTCCTGGTCATGGGCGGCTGCATACTGGGCCGCTCCAGTGGCCTGGATTAATTGGTTGCTTTCGGCTTCCAAGGCATTAATTTGAGCCACATAGTCATGGTCCAACCAGATCAAGGGCTGGATATATTCGGACCCACCCTTTTCTTGAACGAGGGCTTGGAGTTCCGCCATAAAGTTCTGTGATTCATTCTCTAATTCCGCTAACTGGTCGTTTTGGATATCGATCCGGCGTTGGATTTCTGCTTGTTCGCTTTCAATATCGCGCAAGTCGAGGTCGAAAGCCTGGGATTCTTTCTTCACCGAACGTTTGCCCAGGCCACTCTGTAAGAAACCAATAATGGTAAAGAGCGCCCCCAAAGCACCTGCGGCTAGGCCTGATCCCATCATGAAGGGTTTATCGGTTACAAAGTAGAGGATAGCGAGGATCAGGGCAAGAACAATTAGAATTAAGCCAAAAGTCTTCAACCATGAACTGGTCCGCTCTTTAATGGTCCCCTTGAAGCTATTGTATTCCGATTGGACTTCATCGTACTCATCATGGAGGTCCTGGTTTTCAGCCATGAGGTCCTGGAGGTCATGCTTGGTATTCTCATAGAAAATCCGGCGATTATCCAATTCCTGCCGGCGATTTTGCCATTCCTGACGCTCGCTTGCCGTTAACTCTTCCGGTAATTCATCAATGGATTCAGCACCCAAGGCAGCCAAGAGCCGATGCTCTTCATAGCGCTTCTGGATGAGCTGTTCCTTGAGCGCCTCATCACTGTTCAACTGTTCCCGGTAAGCCCGGGCTTCAGCTAACATCTGGTCAGAGACATGGTCATGGTTCAATACCCACTCTTGACCAATCGTCAGCAAGCTATCCTGGGCTGGCTCTTCTTCCGCCTGGTCTTCATCGAGAACCAAGAAACCATCCGTTTGGTCCATCTGGTCTTCATAGCGGGCCAGGTCTTGGTTCAAGTCATGCCAAGTCTCTGCCGCTCCTTCTGGGAAATTGTGGAAGTCATAGCCAGCCAATTCAAAGCCTAAAGCATTTTTCTCTTCCACCGAACCGGTCTCTTGCGAAGCAATCTGCAATTTAACCTGTTCATCTTGGGCCTGGGATTCTTGCTTGCGCAAATCTTCGAGCTCGGCTTGGTTGGCTTGGAGCTCTTCTTCTAAGGCAAAATAATTCTGCTCATTAGCTGCGGCTTGGTCCAGGCGTTGGCTGCTCGCAGCGACTTGGTTGAGTTCTTGGTTCAGCTGGGGCTTTTGACCATTAGGCAGGTAAAGGTCTGCAGCTTGGGCTTCCAATTCTGGCGTAATGCCGTTGAGGACTTGGCGACCGCTAACCCCCAAGCTGACCAAACTCTTAGCGAACTGGTCTTCATCCTCCCAAACAAAGGCCATCAAGTCTTCCTCATCAAAGCCAAAGTAGGTCAGGTAGTCTTCCTTGGACAGGCCTTCAAAGAGTTCATCGAAAGAAGAGACCTCCTCACGGGGATTGTCATTCACCGTCATAAATAATTGCTGGCGGCCTTGTTGTTTAATCCGTTCAATCATCACCTGGCCGTAGATGGTATCCGTCAAATAGAGACGTCCCCCGTAATTCACATTTGGGTTAACATCATAATTGCGGCTGTGCTTGCGCCGCATATTCGGAAAGCCAAACATAATCGAGAGAATAAAGCTCATCAAGGTCGACTTACCTGAGCCATTCCCACCAATAAAAACATTCAAATTTGGTTCCAAGTAGAAGGTCTGGTCAACCCACTTTCCGTAACCAAAAATTTCAATTTTTTGAATTTTCATTTTTTACCCTCACTTAATTTTCTTTTTGTTCCACCGCTTGGCGAACGATAATCTTTTCGACAGCTCGGTTGAGTACATCCGCCTTGAAGGTCTCCCCGTCAATCTGGGGCAGCATATAGCGTTGCCATAGCTGGTTTTGCATCAGGGGCTGGATTAATTGTTCCCATTCGCCCTCTGCTTGCAAGCGATGGAAGCTCTGCTGGAGCGCATCCTGGAAGGCCTTGGAATAGGACCAGGTGCTCCTTTCATCGATGACAAGCTTCAGGTCTGCCAGGTAGATCTCTTGGTCGCGGTACTGGTCCTGGTTACTCAAGCTCCACTGTAACTGGTCGCGCAATTCTTCAGCATAGCGGTCCCACCAGTAGAGGCTCTCCTCATCACCATCTGTACGGAAGGCTAAACGAATCACCAGGTTCACCGCCTCGTTCTTCGCATACATGACTTCTTCATGGAGGGCACGCTCCACCACATTGCGCAAGTCTTCAATATTTTCAAGTTTTGGTAGGTCTCTTAAGGGCGCGCTGAACTGCCAATCGGTGGTTTCGACAAACTCGAGTTCCGCTTCTTGGTACTTCTGCAAGCTAACCAAGTAGACCCCCTTAGGTCCGCTTTCCTTGAAGCTAGAGCCTTGGATGTTCCCTGGATAAACAACCGGTGGATAGTCGGCTAAGATTTGCCGTTTATGAATATGGCCGAGTGCCCAATAATCATAGCCCAGGGCCGTTAAGTCAGAGACATTGAAGGGCGCATAGTGGTGCTTGCCTTCATGGCGCTGGTTTTCCCCGTGGATGACCCCGATTTGAAAGTCAATACCCGCTTGGCGTTGGGGGAAGTCTTGGACCATATCCCGCTCAATCCAAGCTTGACCGTAAGAAAAACCGGTCAGCATCACGTGCTCGCCTGACTTAGCCTGGAAGTGGTAAGAATCAACATGGTCGGGGAAGATATAGACATTGTCTGGCATGGCCAAACGATGGGCATCTCCTTGAACATAATCGTGGTTACCATGGCAAACAATGGCTGGGATTCCCGCTTGGTCCAAACGCTCCATTCCCTGGCGGAAGGTAAATTGGGCTTGGAGGGAAGCCGGTTCATTGTGGTAAATATCCCCACTCACCACCACAAAATCAACGGTCTCATTTATTGCTGTTTCAATAATATTATTGAAGCTAGCTGTGGTGGCCTGGCGGAGTTTTTCATATAAACTGGGATTCGTCTTTGATATTTTCTTAAAAGGCTGGTCTAAGTGCAAGTCAGCCGCATGTATAAATCGTATCATTGTATTTGATTCTCCTAATGGCTTGAACTGGGAATAGTTATTTTTACATTCTTAGATCTTTTTTCTAGCTAGGGCAAAGTCCCCGCTAGCCTACTACTCCTACCTTACAAGTTTACCATATCAAAAGCCCTGCTTACAATAATTCCGAACAAACTTTCGTTCTTCGCTAAGCCAGAAGCAAAGCACCAAGTAGCTGATCTCAGACAAGAAAAAATGCCCCCACAAGCTCTTGCTGAGCTAGGGGGGCACTCTCTAATTCTTAGGCTTGGTCGCCTTTTTGTTCATTGGCTTTTTGGTAGACTTCATAGATTGGTTCAGTGACCACCTTGTTAATTTCTTCCACCAACTGGTTCAATTGCTTCTCAGCTTGTAAAAGTTTGCTGATGGTTTCATTTGCACCCATTTCTTTCTCCAAGTCTTGGGCTTCTTTGATTTCTTCTTGACTGATTTCATTGCCTAACTGCATCTTGGTTTGGACATCCACTTGGAGTTGGCGGAATTTGTTATAAAGGGCGAAGGCCTCTTCGTCTTTAACAACTGCCTCCATGGCATTTTTTAAGCCCTGGTAGTCCTCATGGGCCCGCACTTCACGTTCTAGTTGATTAATGGTGTCATAAATATTGGCCATTCTATTTCCTCCTTTATTTGTCTTCATTGGCTTAATATATCACGTTCAACCAGTTTTGAAAAGTGATTTGGCCAGAAAATGAAGAAATCAGGTCGCGGGCCCCTTCCATCAAGCGGTCTAAGAGGCTGGCCGCATTGTCTTCAATCGTGGCTTGGTTGTTGGTGGTCTCTTCCCCATCATTGGACGCAATCCCGTTCACTTCATTATAGTAACGGGTCGAAGCGGCTTCCAGGTTGAAAGGCGTGTTGGGGCTGTTGGCTAGGAGCTCCGCCATAATATTTTGGAAGGTATTGCCCGATTGGACAGGCGAACTATTCCAAAGATAGTTTTCTGAGCTTGTTTGGTCAAAACCATACCAGCTAGCAACTACCATGTCTGGCGTATAAGCGACATACCATTCATCATTAACTCCGTCGCCGGCCCCGCTATTGCCAGCCTGGCTGAGTTCAACTGTTCCGGTCTTACCCGCCAGTTCATAGCCTGCTGGTTCAACGGCCGCCCCGGTACCGCCATCATTATAGACATCGAGCATCATCCGGGTCATTTCCTTGGCATCAGACTCAGAGAGGGCCTGGTTCTGTTTGGGTTTTTGTTCTCCGACAATGACATTACCGGAGCTGTCCACAATTTTTTGGATGAAGACGCCTTCTGAGCGCTTGCCCTTATTGACAAAGGCCGTATAGGCGCTAGCCATTTCCATGGGCGAGGCCCCCTTAGACAAGCCACCTAAGGCAGAAGATAGGGTCTTATCGCCATCGCTATAAGGAATGCCGAAGTCATCCAACTTGGCCATAGCGGTATTGACACCGATCTTATTCATCAGCCAAACCGCCGAGGTGTTCTTACTCTTAGCCAAGGCCTGCCAGAGGAGAATTTCACCCTGGCTCTGCTTGTCGTGGTTTTCAGGCTTGTACTTGTCTGTCCCGTACTCTTGGACTTCATCTGGAATCACATCATTGGCTTCAAAGCCATTCTCTAAGGCTGGGGCATAGACGTTCAAGGGCTTTAAGGTAGACCCTGGTTGGCGCTTCATCTGGGTAGCCCGGTTAAAGCCCCTAAAGGAGTGGCCCCCAGTGCCGCCAACTGTAGCCAGGACGCCCCCACTATAAGGGTCCATAACAACCGTTGCCGATTGAGCAGTATTCCCCGCTGGTGAGACAGGGAAGAGATTGCTCTGGTCATAGATACCTTGGAGGCCTTCTTGGTAGTTGGGATCTAAGTTGGTATAGATCCGGTAGCCCCCCTTCATCAAGTCATCCTCACTGAGCCCGTGCTTGTTAATAGCTTCTTCAATCACCGCATCGAAGTAGTAAGGGTACTTGTATTGGTCGCTGCCTACATCATTATTCTGCTGGGGCATGTCAGAGGCCATGGCAACTTGGGCATCGTCTTGAGAAATGAAACCATTATCAGCCATCAGTTGAAGAACCGTATTGCGCCGGTTGAGGGCTTCATCATAATTATCAACCGGGTTATAAATACTCGGCCCCTTCAAGGCCCCCGCTAGGACTGCCGCATTGGCTAAGTCCAAATTAGCAGCTGAGGTTCCAAAGTATTTCTGACTGGCATCTTCCACCCCATAGACTCCGTTCCCGAAATAAGAGTGGTTCAAATACATTTCCAGAATCTTATCCTTGGGGTAGGTCTTTTCGATTTCAAGGGCAATGAAGAGCTCCTTAAACTTCCGCATCAGACTTTGCTCATTGGTCAGGAAGGAATTCTTCACTAATTGCTGGGTCAAAGTCGACCCCCCACCGACGACCGAACCGCCGTGGAGGACATAGCCGACCGCTGCCCGGGCAATCCCGATGGGGTCGAAGCCCCGGTGCTTATAGAAACGCTTGTCTTCCGTTGAAACTACCGCGTTTTTAACATTATCTGAAATCTGATCGATGGTTACATAGGTCCCGTGGTCTGACGACAGGGTCCCCGCTAGGTTGCCTGAATTATCATAGACCTCTGTCGTAACCTGGAGTTGCTTTTCCAGATTATCAACATCGGTCATCTTGGCACTAATTAATAAATAACTTTCAAAAATCAAGGCAAAAAATAAGCCAATAAAGATAAGCCATTTGGTCAGGCGGAATTTTTTCCAATAGGCTTTAAACTTCTCCTTAAAGCCCTGGCGCTCTTCCCCCTTTACTGGTTTCGCTTGGCCTTTATCACCGCGCATAAATAATCTCCTACTCTCTCTTCTATTGAACTAAGGCGGATTAAACCACTCTCCTATTCTCCCATGTTGGGCTTGGAATTGCAATTTCTGCTGGGGGAACTTAAACGAAACTTATCCTCCTAGTCCAGCTTATCATGGTCGTAATGGTGGCTCTTCTCCAGCTGGTTGAAGTCTTGCTGGCGGAGCACTTCGTAGATCACAATGGCGGCACAATTCGACAGGTTCAGGGCACGAACATGGGTATCATCCATGGGCAGGCGTAAACATTGAGCCTCATGGTCGCGCATGAAGTCTTCAGGAAGGCCTGTTGTTTCCTTACCAAACATCAAGAAGAGGTCCTCATCCGCTTGCTGGCGGTAGTCAACTTCTGTATAGGTATGGTGGGCAAACTTAGTGATTAAGTAGAGCTTGCGATCTCCTAAATAAGCCATAAAATGGTCTAAATCCTTGTGCAAGGTCACATCCACACTGTGCCAATAGTCCAGACCGGCCCGCTTGAGGTGCTTGTCATCCAAGGAAAAGCCCAGGGGTTCGATGAGATGCAGGTGGGTGTCAGTCGCAGCACAGGTCCGGGCAATATTGCCAGTATTTGGTGGAATCAGGGGTTCATATAATACAATATGGTTGGTCATCTTGATCGCTTCCTTTGTCTTTTATTTCTTTTCTTTTTGAGCCTTTCAACGGCTTGGCTGAATTCAACCACTGTCTCTTGGTCGGGGGCCGGCTCAGCCTGCTCAGCCTCCAGCCTCTCTTCCATGAAGCTCAGCAGTTCTGGGTTAAAATGCCGCTCGATGATGCTGACCGCATAGGCGGCTGTTCCTCGGATCATGGGGCGGGGGTCTTTCTCAATCAATTCCAGTAAGAGTGGAATCGACGACCGGTCCCGGTAATTGGCCAAGGCGAGGATGGCATTGCGCTGGAGAGGTTTCTTCCCCCGCCAAGCACCTGCTAGGTGGCCAAACTTGTCCTTAAATTCCCGGTTGGACATGGTCAGCATGGGTTGAAGCAAAGGCTCCACTTCTTCGCGCTCGGGTTCCATGGCCCCATGATAGTGGCTGTCCACATCTTGATTGTAAGGACAAACCTGCTGGCAGATGTCGCAGCCATAGATTTGATGGCCCACTTGACGCCTGAATTCTTGGGGAATATAGCCCTTGGTCTGGGTGAGGTAGGAAACACAGACCTTGGCATTCATCTTGCCGTCCCCGATCAAGGCCCCTGTCGGACAGAAGTCCAAACACCGTGTGCAGTCCCCACAAGCATTGACCTTGGGCGTATCTGGAACTAAGGGCAGATTAGTAATAATTTCACCCAAGTAGATAAAAGAGCCAAATTTTTCATTAATGATCAGACCATTGTGGCCGATAAAACCAATGCCTGCCCTCTGAGCAACCGCGACATCAGGCAGCTCTCCCGTATCGACCATGGTTTTAGTCTCGATATCAGGATAAAGCCCTTCTAAACGCTGGACCAAATCGCTAGCCGCCCGGTGGAGGATACTGTGATAGTCTTCCCCCCAACTAGCGCGAGCAAATTGCCCCCGCCGTTCACCGCGGCTATGTTCCTTAGGGTAGAGGGGCTTATTGGGATAGGCCATAGCAAAACTAATAATCGAAGCAGCCCCTTCCATCAAAGCTTTAGGGTAGAGGCGTTCCTCAATCACTGGGTGTTCAAAGCCCGTGGTCCGCCCTTCTTCCTTAGCTTCTATTAGGGACTGGCGAATATGGGTAAAATCATCGGCAGTGGTAAAGCCGACAAGGTTCATGCCGATTTCATCTAAAGCCAGCCGGCGAATTTTTTCGGTTTCAACTTGCCAATCCATTGCCATTTGTCCTCCTCCCTTCTAAATGAGCTTGCTGATCTTTACAATTATAATGGATTCCCTATATTTTGCAATCTAACCCAGGTCTGATTTTCATGAGAATTCACTAAAAAATTGAGGCAATTTGATAAAAGATCGATTTTTTTACCTTTTTAGGGGGGCTTTGTGCTATGGTAGAGTAACACTTAATGTCCATACAGGCAATCGATTCAATAAATTATCTATGAGGGGAGTTCTGAAAGTGAATATTTTACAGCAACGAATTATTGATGATGGCGAGGTTTTTCCGAATAATGTCTTGAAGGTTGATTCCTTCTTAAACCATCAAATTGATCCGCACATCATGTACAGCATCGCCAATGACTTCTACCAACACTTCAAGAGCGCAGGCATCACTAAGATCCTAACCATTGAAGCCTCCGGTATTGCACCCGCTATCTTTGTGGCCCAGAAGTTTGATGTACCGATGCTCTTTGCTAAGAAAAAAGAACCTTCTACCCTACAAAACCAAGAAGTCTATACCGAATTAGTCCATAGTTATACGAAAAACACGGACAGCAATATTATTGTCTCCAAACAATTCCTCAATGCAGATGATAAGGTCCTTGTTGTGGACGACTTCCTCGCTAATGGCGAAGCAGCTATGGGCTTGATCTCCATTGCTGAACAAGCAGGAGCAGATGTCGCCGGTGTCGCTATCTGTATCGAAAAATCTTTCCAAAATGGCCGCCAACGCATCCTAGACCATGGCTACGAAGTCTATTCTGCTGCCCGCATCGCTTCCCTTGAAAACAACCAAGTTCGCTTTAATGACGGGCATTAATCTCGGTTCTTTACAAAAAATTACAAAGAGGCTGGAATACAAGCTCCAGCCTCTTTTTTTGCGCATTCTTTTTCTTATTTTATTACATTCTGTGGCTGTCCTTCCGCAAAGGCTAAGGCATTCTCAAAAGCCGTGTTCGCCCGGAGGACCATGGCTTCATCGGTCAAATAGCCGATATGGGGAGTTAGGATGGTATTCTTCGCTGACAACAAGGGCTCATCTTCATTAAGGGGTGGTTCCTGGTCGAAAACATCAATGCCTGCCCCGGCAATGGCTCCTTCATTTAGCGCGTCTGCCAGTGCTTGACTATCTACGATCGGGCCTCTTGCCACATTGATCAGGATGGCCTCTTTCTTCATTTTACTGATCATTTCTTTAGAGATGAGGCCCTCTGTTTCAGGAGTAGCTGGCAGGTGGATGGAAATAATATCGGATTCCGCCATGACTTCCTCTAGGCTAGCATAAGACATGCCCAAAGCCTCGGCTTCTTCTTTCTCTGAACGGTTATAACCAACCAGCTCAGCCCCCAGAGCATGGTAGAGCTTAGCTGTTGCTAGACCAATAGCCCCCGTCCCAATAATACCTACCTTAGCTTGGCTAATTTCCCGTCCTTGGATAGGACCTGGAAAATCAGTCGTTTTGCGGGCATCCTGGTTACTGGCTGGCAGCTGGCGGAAGAGCGATAAGGCAAGACCAAGAGACAATTCCGCAACAGCCTGGTTGGCATAGCCAGAGGCATTACAAATGGCAATTCCCTTGTTAGCTGCTGCCTCTTGGTCGACATGGTCCACACCCGTAAAGGCCACATCAATCAACTGGGTTTGGTCTAATTGCTCAATCACTTCTGCTGGATAAGGGGTGTTGCCGATAATGACAATATCAGCGTCCTGGCTGCGGGCAAGGAGTTCATCTGGATCCGTGGTCCGGTCTTTATAATAAGTAAAGTCATGCCCCGCTTCTTTCAGCTTTTGAGCGAGTTCTTCGATATAAGTGTCGTCAACTTTTAAATTTTCAAGTAAATTAATCTTCATAAGGGCCTCCTTCGTAGCTTCTTCACTTGCTTATTCTGCTTCCATTATACCCAAAAAATTCCATTAAAAAAAGCCAACCCCCTTGAGTTGGCTTTTCTTGTGTGTTGTCTAGTTG
This sequence comes from Aerococcus sp. UMB1112A, assembly GCF_030230715.1. NCBI lineage: Bacteria > Bacillati > Bacillota > Bacilli > Lactobacillales > Aerococcaceae > Aerococcus > Aerococcus sp. UMB1112A. The sequence continues at coordinate 47,226 of NZ_JASPDS010000014.1, forward strand.
GGTTCGGTTGCGCAGCTTCCTTGTCACTTCACAAGTCTCCGTCGCAGTCCTAAAGTCTGCTCTGGTGACTTGCTCCAGTGAAAGGAAGCTAACCGCGCTCCCTCACACCCTTAATTAAATACTACGACTGGCATGCCGACGTGGACGAGGGAGTAGACGGTTGGCATGACGGAGGGTTGGACGTTGATGCAGCCGTTTGAACCGTTTTGGTGGTACCAGCCGCCGCCGAAGACGGGTTGCCAGTTGGCGTCGTGGATGCCTTGGCCGACATAGTCAAAGGGTACCCAGTAGGAAACGGGAGAGGCATACTTGTTGCCTGTCTTTGGATCGTAGCCGCGGAGGACTGATGGTGACTGCATGTTGTTCACTGCGAAAGCCCCTGGATTAGTTGGGGTCATGTCGTGTCCAGATACAATATCCGTGCTCAATTGCAATTCGCCATTGAGATAGATGAACATCTTTTGGTTAATCATATCGACTTCCACATAGTCCTGACCAAAGAAGTTATCTTGGCCGTAACCGGACCCAGCAATAGATGGTTCAATGACAGTATCTTTACCTTTTAAGGCTGCTTGGGCAACTTCATCAGCTGCTTTGGAGCGGTCGATATACCAGCCATAAGTTCCTGGCTGAACCGTCACGACGCCGGCCATGGTGGATTGGAAGTCATGAGAAGTTAAAAGACCAGAAATTTCTTGGTTTAAGCCTTGGAGATAAACGTTAACCTGGTCCATATCAACAGCGGGTTCACCTTGGTCATCAATATACAACCAGCTAGCAATTTCTTCTTCAGGAATCTGGTGTTCCTTACCATCAACTTTAAGGACCAATTTTGAACCCTTAATATCATCGAGTTTTTTGATCTTAGATTGCAAGCTTGGGTCATCTTCCTTAAGAGTTGGCTGGATATAGGCATCTGCTAAGTTAACCTGGTAATTGCCGTTATCGATATTCTTATTGAACAAATCTTGCAAGGCATCTGCTGAAATTTGATTCCCTTGGACCGAGTCAACAACTGTGAAACCTTGGTCTGAAGAATTCTCCAAGCGAGCATTTTCGGATTCTTTACGTTGGGAATTATCAATCCCTAATTGGTTCATAATCTTATCAATAGTTGCCCCATCCAAGTCTCCATCAACATACTTACCTTGAAGTTGACGGTCTGTAAAGAAGGCGAGCGGCCAAGCCCATTGATTTTGTTCATCGAGCATTTTTTTCAGTGCGGTTTGGCTTTCAATCGGCAGTCCCAAACTATCGATTGGGAGTTGGGCAACTTCCTTGTCCCCTTCTTTCACATCAATGGTTTGACCCGCAATTTTTTCTGAAACTTTTTTATCCGCTTCTTCTAAGTTCATATTTGAAACCTTCGTAGCGGAAACCTGGGTACGGGGAAGAAAATGCTGACTATAATAGTAAGCTCCCCCACCATATAGTCCCAATACAGCCACAAGGGCGATAACTAGTCCCCACACTAGTCCCTTCGAAGACTCATTCTGCCTAGACATATATTTCCCTCCATTTTCTTCGATAAATAAAGGACCTCCTTTTAAGGATGTCCTCATGAATAAACTTTCAGTTATTTCTACACTTTATAGAATACACGATTTAGTGGGCTTTGTAAAACATATTAGACCTTCTGAATAATTTTTTAAACTTTTAGCTTGCCTTTCCTAACAATAAAGGTCATCATGAAAGAAAAGCTATAGAAAGGAAGTTTCCATGCCTCCACAGTCCAAATTTCAAGAATTTCTACTCATTCTATCCAGTATTATATTAATGGTTACTGCTGTTTTTTCAGGTCTATATATCCTCAGCCTCCAACCCAGCCTGGGTGTTCGTCTACTGGTTTACCTGATGTTTCTTATCATTTTCCTCAGTGCTGGCCTCTCCATTTACTGGTTCGCCTTTCGCAAAAAATCCTAATCTTGGTCTTCTAAGTGCTGCTCATACTCATTAAGAGTCATCCCATCATGACTTTCAATAAATTCTTCCCGTCTTTCCTTGCGGTAGACATCCATCTTCTTTTTGAAGAGCTCACCTGTCGTAGGTGGCGTCCAAGAAATGGCATTGGCCCCCGCCGCAATGACTTCGCGAATGCTGTCATCAGTCCTCCCCCCTGTCGCAATGATGGGAACATCAGGATAGCGTTCACGGATCCAGGCTACCAAGTTAGGGGTATCCTTGCCACTCGCAACATTAAGAATATCCACACCTGCTTTGAGACGGGCATCGATATCATTGTAGGCAGACACAATCGTCGCGATGATGGGAGAATCAATGGTTCTTTCAATCATCTCGATGGTTTCAACTGGCATTGGGGCATTAACAACGACACCCATAACGCCCTCCGCTTCTGCAAATAAAGCAATATCTGCGCTGCGCTTACCGCTAGTTAAGCCGCCACCAACGCCTGCAAAGACTGGGGCTGTGCTGACAGTTGAGATGGCTGAGACAATAGATGGATGCGGCGTTTGCGGATAAACAGCCAGGATGGCATCCGCATTGCTATAGCAAATTGTCGCAACATCCGTTGAAAAGAGAAAGGATTTTAAGCGACGCCCATAGATCCGGATACCAGAAGCGTCACGAATCACATCAGGAACTTTGAGGGTATCTTTTCTTAAAGCCGAGCTCACACTCGGTGTTTTTTTGGGTGTTTTCACGTCTAATAGCTCCTTTTTTAAATTCAGTTATATTTTATCATCTTTTAGAAGACAAAGAAAAGCTTTTTGACTAGTAAAATAAAATGATATTCTTTGATTCTTTTTGCTTTTCCTAAAATAAAGAACATCCTAGAAACATTGATTTAACAATATTTCTAGGATGTTCTAAATTTTCTTTGACGCTCTTATTTGAGCTTATAATGCCGACGGTGGGGGTCGAACCCACACGTCCGGTAAAGGACATTGGATTTTGAGTCCAACGCGTCTGCCAATTCCGCCACGTCGGCATATCGTATGAAGGCAAAGAAAGGCGGTAGTCGGATTTGAACCGGCGATCAAGGTTTTGCAGACCCATGCCTTACCACTTGGCTATACCGCCATACTTTAAAATATAAAACTGGGGTAGCTGGATTCGAACCAACGCATAACAGAGTCAAAGTCTGTTGCCTTACCACTTGGCGATACCCCAATAATAAGGGCGAATGAGGGGAATCGAACCCCCGAGTGTCGGAGCCACAATCCGATGCGTTAACCACTTCGCCACATCCGCCATATTAAAATGGATAAAACAGGGACAGTAGGAATCGAACCCACATTGACGGTTTTGGAGACCGTAGTTCTACCGTTAAACTATGTCCCTATTCAATTAAATCCCTGACAACCTTTAAAAAGATTGTAATGGTGGGAATAGGATTCGAACCTATGAACCCGAAGGAGCGGATTTACAGTCCGCCGCGTTTAGCCACTTCGCTATCCCACCAGAGTGGTCCAAGACAGAGTCGAACTGCCGACACCTTGAGCTTCAATCAAGTGCTCTACCAACTGAGCTATTGGACCTTTTTTTAAAAGTTGTACGGTCCCGACGGGAATTGAACCCGCGATCTCCTGCGTGACAGGCAGGCGTGATAACCCCTACACCACGGGACCCTAGTAGCTTTAAGAAACTACTTATGGAGAATGAGGGGTTCGAACCCCCGACATCCTGCTTGTAAGGCAGACGCTCTCCCAGCTGAGCTAATTCTCCGGTGTATTGACAACTTTTAATGACCCGTACGGGATTCGAACCCGTGTTACCGCCGTGAAAGGGCGGTGTCTTAACCGCTTGACCAACGGGCCAAT
>NZ_JASPDS010000015.1:0-49188 GCF_030230715.1 Aerococcus sp. UMB1112A
TATCTGAAAACAGAAATAGCTCGAAGATAAATCCGTCGATTTACCTTCGAGCTAATCTTAGTATGTTTAGTCGGGTTCGGGCTAGCAGAAATAGCTCCTCTTCACCAAAATCCGTCGAAGTCTTTCAGACTTCTCTGGATTTTGGCTCCAGAGGTCTATTTCTCCCGCTAGCCCTCACACCCTTAATCGTCATCGTCGTCCCAGTCGTCGTCATCCCAATCGTCATCGTCCCAGTCATCGTCATCGTAGGAGGGCTGGGGAGCTGGTGCGGGAGCTCGATAAGGGGCTGGAGCTGGTTGGGGTGCGGGAGCCGGCTGATTAGGCCTGGCTGGTTGCTGGGGCCGCTGAGCGGGTTGGTTTGGTCTCGCTTCGGGCTGGGAAGATGGCCTTGGATTTGCGCCTTGGTCATCCTTGTCTCTAGAATTTTCCTCTTTCTTAGCTTCTTCTTTTTCCTTCTCCTCTTCCTCCTTCTTCTCTTCTTCTTTACGCTTGGCTTCTTCTTCCTCTTTCTTGCGCTGGTCTTCGTTGACCACATGGATGTAGTCGCCATGGCCCTTCAGCCGGTCTTTCTTCTCTTGGTCGGACAAGTCACGGCTCTCCGCCCGCGTCCAAATATCTAAATCATAGTGGTCAATCAGGTAGTCAGCCAGGGACTGGCCTTTATTTTTGGCTGCTTGGTATTCGCTATTTTCAGCCTGGAGGAAGATCAGGTCGCCATCGTAGCCGTTCGCTTCATAGTAATCACGGATCTGCTGGCGGACTTGGTCGGCCTGGTCTTTAGGAAGGCCTGTGCTCGCAACCACCATATTCTGGTCATCCGCCACTTTCACTTGGCCGAGCAACTGGTCGATCTCATCCTTGAGCTGCTCACCGATATACTTGGCGGCTGCTTGTTCCTTGCCACTGGCGTCAGCTAGGGATTGGATGGTCCCCTTACTGTCCACTTCTAGCTGGATACTTGGATTCCGTCCCAAACCTAGGATCTCATCTTCCTGGGACCAATTGCTGGCTACTGTCGCCACACCCACCACTAAGAGGGCCATGGCTGCCACTAGGACGCCCGTCAGCCAAGGCATCTTCTTAGGCTTAGAACGGGCCTTCAGAGGGATTGGGGCCTTAGCACTTAGCTTCTGGTAGCGGTCTTCTTCTGTAATATATACCCGCTGGCCCACTTCTAGGCCATCCTTTAAACGAATGCGGAGGACTTCCCCCGACCGCGACATAGCCAAGGCATAGTCGCTCGTTAGCTCTAAAATTACAACTTTATCATACATCCGGCTCACCCCCTAATCCAATCTAATAAGGCCCGATATTCCTTCACGAAGATCACAATTACCGAAATAATAAAGGTCTTGGACCCCTTGATCACCTTCTCTGTCACGTCAAAGGTCCGGCTCATCTTGCGGATGGGCAGGCGCTTCTTAGTAAAGAGGTGGTCGGTAATGGCTCGCTTCTTACTGGAAGCTTCAGAAATATCAATAGCTCGTTCCCGGGTATCCCGGTGCTTGGGCGACTCATCCGCTAATTGTTCGAGCGTAATCGCAAAATCCTCCAAGTCTCCCTTCCAGGCTTCAATCTCAACCTTCATATCCGTCTGCGACACCGGCCGCTCGTCTACTGGGTCAAATCCTAGTTCCTGCAAGTCGTCCAAGGAAACTTCCTCTTGTCCCCTGCCCTCTCCCTTAAGATGAGTCAGGACCCGGCTCTTTATCACCAACTTGCAGAAAGCCAGGAAGTGCCCCCGTTCTTCATCATAACGTGAAATTGCCTCATCGAAAGCCATCAAAGCCACACTCAAGGCATCATCATTACCGACTTCAACATAGCGTCCCGTTATTTCAGATACGGTCTTAATAATAAAACCAAAATGTTCTTGAATGAGCGCGTTTCGCTCCTCTCGCGTCTCCATCACTTATCCCCTCATTCCTCCATAGTCAGAGCCTCCAGCCCTTAAGACAAGATACAAGACCCCGACAAATTTTAGGGCCTATTTTGCCCTACTATAGCAAAAAAGATCTGTCGAAGCGACTGAAAAGAGTATTTTATCTATAAAGGCGACCAAAATAAAATCTTTTTTTGAAAAAGGGCCCTAAATTTTTAAGCAGCCTTGTATTGTATAGCAAGAGGGCCAGAGCGTTCTCGGGTCTACTCGACCCAAAAATCTTTTTTAAAAAGGGCCCTAAATTTTGGGCGACCCTTGTATTGTATAACAGGAGGGCAAAATAGTCCTCGAATCACTCATTATGACAGAAAAGAAAGGAAATGATCACATGAAATTAGATAAAAAATTACTCATCGCCCTAGGACTAATTGGTGCAGGCAGCCTAGGAGTTGGCGAAACTGTCCAAGCCGATGACTTTGATGACGATTACGAAGACTATGAAGATTACGAAGTTGATGACGACTGGGACGATTACGACACTTATGATGACGGTTATGACGATTACGACGGTTATGACGATAATGATCAGGATGACGACTTAGGCGATGACGATTACGACGATATCTACAACGATTTTGATGATGATGATCAGGATGACTACTTAGACGACGATTACGACGATATTTACGACGATTTTGACGATGATGATCAGGATGACGACTTAGACGATGACGATTACGACGATATTTACGACGATTATGACAATGATGATCAGGATGACGACTTAGACGATGACGATTACGGCGATATCTACGACGGTTATGACGATGATGATCAGGATGACTACTTAGACGATGACGATTACGACGATATTCATGACAGTTATGACAAAGATGACCACGATGATGACCTAGACAATGACAGTTATGACGATATTCATGACGATTTTGACAACAAGCAGGATAAGGCTAAGGAAAGCCGCCCTATCCCTGTTGCAGAAGTTACGCCCCTTGCTAGTGAAGAAACCGTTGATTTAAGCAAGGCTAAGCCGGAATTTAATTTCATTCCAACGGCTGAAGCCAGCACCCAAGAGTCAGCAAGCACTGACGCGAACCAAGATCCAGCTGCAGTAACTACGCCAAATGCTGATGCAGTGACCCTGGCTAACCAGACCACGACTTCGCTCAGCCAGGCTATCAGTAAACATTTCCACGACTTGGTTAACCAGGAGCGGACCCAACAAGGCTTAGCGCCTTTAGCCTATCAAGATAGCTATCAAGCCGCAGCCGACAACCGGACCCAGGAAATTATCGATAGCTTCTCCCATACCCGTCCTAATGGTCAAGCTTTCAATACGGCTAATGGTTTTGAAACAACCGGTTCTTATGTGGGTGAGAATATCCAGCAGACTTATGCAAGCCCAGGCACTTCAGCCGAAGCTATCGCCCAAGAGCTCTTTAACAATTGGAAGAATAGCCCCGGCCACTATGCCAATATGATCGATGCCAATTATAAGAGCCAGTCGCTCGGTCTAGAATTCATCGATAATGGTGACCATACCCTCATCTATTCGGCACAAATTCTTGGCCAATAACCCTTAGTCCCTACTTTCTTCTGTACTTTCTTTTATAATAGGGTTAAGAAAAGCAGTTAAGGGAGGCCAGTCACAGTGACCCAGAAGAAGAAAAAAAGCCAAGCTGCCAAGATCGAAAAGGTTAAGAAGCGTGCTCTTGAAGGAATGCGCCAGCCTTTTCGCCAGAAGTCAGCCGAAGAGATTCAAGTTGAGATGCGGCGCCAGGCCCATTATGGTTTGAAGGTTTATGTCAGCCAATGGGGGGATACCCTCTCCCAGCTCGCCCTGGCTTCAGGTCGGGATGTTGTCGACCTTGTCCACGATAACCAGCTCGACTATCAAGACCGGATAGATACGGGGAGCCTGATCGAGGGCGTCCTGGATGACTTAAACGACAAAGTGGCGGAGGAAGAAAGTCAGGGAACTGATGAGGACATTACTGAAAAAGATCCCCTCCTCGGTCCCGAACTAAGCTTAGCGAGTGAACAACCCAGCTTCCGCTTGAGTCCCGAGCCGGCCCGGGGAATTGCACCTGGCAAAGATGAGGAGAAGACAAGTATGACATATAACTTATTTGATGCAATTAACCAGGAGCGTCAACACCTAGGCCTCCATGCCTTGAAAGAGGCCAGCGACCAAGGCGGCTTTATCCGCGCCTTGAACGACCAAGCTGTTCTCTATAGCTACCAAGACGCTAACCAAGACTTGGTGACGGAAATCAAGGTTCACGTGGAGACGGAGGACGTAACGACTGAGGAAGAAGCGTTAGCGGCAGGCTGGGGGCTCTTAAAAGGCCAGCCCCTGCTCTATCAGCAAGTTACCCAGGCCCTCTACCGCAGCCATTACGCCAGCCTCCAGCCCAATCGTGATGGATACACGCTCATTTATGGTTTAAAAACTTCTGAATAACGGAGAGGGTGCTTTGCAAGTTGCAGGACATCAACTTGCAAACAGACTGGGGATTCGCAAGTAGCTCAACGCCAACTCGCAAAGGAACCGGGAATTCGCAAGTTAGGCATGACCAAATCGCAAAGAAGGCCTCCATTCGCAAGTTAACTCGAAGCTACTTGCTAACGAAGGCTTCCTCTGCAAGTTCACTAATCACCGCTTAAATTCAATAGCGAAACGCCTGCTCACCAGCATCATCCCCAAATTAAAAAAGAGGCTGGGATAAAAGTTCCAACCTCTTTACAAAATTTTTTCAAAACCTGCTCCAAAAGTCAGCTCTGACTCCACTTCGCAAAGGCTGGTCGAGCCTCTAACAAGGCTCTTCCACCCTTTGTTCCAGTGGTTCAGAGCTGAACGACTTTTGGCGCACTCTCTCTATCAAGTCTAAGCCTTTTCGCCCATATCTTTCACTTTGATCATCCGGGTCTTGGTTGACCGTTCGTCTTCTTCGAGCTTGGCTTCGATGTAGTCGATGGTTTCCTGGGTGTCAGGAATCATTCGATACTCGAGGGCGTTTACCCGACGACGGGTACTTTCGATTTCGTCTGCCATGAGCTGGCAGGTTTTTTCGATTTCACTGAGTTCGAGTAGGCGCGGCATCACTTGAGTCATGGTTTCAATCGCTTCGTCCAATTCGCTTGAGGTGTTCAAGTAACCATAGGCAAATTTTTCATTTTCACTTTCTTGCTCTTCGGAGTAATGGAACTGCATCTTAGGGACGTCAACGCTCATGATGTTTTCCTTGTGCATTTCCAAAGAGACTTCTTTGGTTGGAATTGCGACGAGTTCATCAATGAAGGACTGGTTCATCAATGACGACGCAAGGACAAAATTTTGAAGGGCGCCGGAGAGTTGGGCTTCAACTTCCTCGCGCAATTCGTTATTTTGGCGGATCAAATCGATAAACTGACGCATCAGTTCATCCTGCTTATCTTTGAGTAATTTATGTCCGCGTGTCGCTACGTCTAAACTTTTCTTCAGGTTGCGCAATTCCATCCGCGTCGGTTTGACATTTAACGCGTTGGCCATTTAGCATCACGCTCCTTCAGATTCAGTTTCAGCGTCTTCTGGATAGTATTTCTCGATCAGTTTGTCATTAATCCGGGTTAATTCGGACTTAGGCAAGATGGCGAGGAGTTCCCAAGCTAAATCTAAGGTTTCAAAGATGTCACGGTTGGTGTTGAAGCCTTGGTTGACATATTCTTCTTCAAAGCGCTCAGTGAACTTGAGGTAGAGCTTGTCGGTATCAGAAAGGGCAGAGTCCCCGAGTACGACCGCCAATTCCTTAGCTTCCTTACCCTTGGCATAAGCTGAGAACAACTGGTTCATGGTGTTGGCGTGGTCTTCACGTGTCTTACCTTCCCCAGTCCCCTTGTCTTTCAGACGGGAGAGGGATGGCAATACGTTGATTGGTGGCCGAACCCCATTGTTGTAGAGCTCATGGTCTAAGATAATCTGACCTTCTGTAATATAACCGGTCAAGTCAGGGATTGGGTGGGTAATATCGTCTTCCGGCATGGTTAAGATCGGAATCTGAGTTACCGAACCATTAGCCCCGCGGATCCGTCCAGCACGTTCATAAAGGGTTGACAGGTTGGTATAGAGGTAACCTGGATAACCCCGACGACCAGGCACTTCACGGCGGGCAGCGGATACTTCACGCAAGGCCTCGCAGTAGTTGGTCATGTCGGTCATGATAACGAGGACGTGCATATCTTTCTCATAAGCCAGGTATTCCGCAGCTGTTAAGGCAATCTTAGGGGTTGCCAAACGTTCAATGGCTGGGTCATTGGCTAGGTTGATGAACATGACAGAACGATCAATCGCCCCTGTTTCACGGAAGGAATTTTCGAAGAATTGAGCTTCCTCGAAAGTTACCCCCATAGCGGCGAAAACTACCGCAAACTGTTCATCGTCATTGAGCACGCTCGCCTGACGGGCAATCTGAGCAGCTAACTCTTGGTGGGGAAGACCAGAACCCGAGAAGATTGGTAACTTTTGCCCACGGACCAAGGTATTCATATGGTCAATGGTAGAGATACCCGTTTGGATAAATTCATCGGGGTAGTCACGAGCCATAGGGTTAATCGCTGTCCCGTTGATATCACGCATTTCATCTGGGATAATCGCAGGGCCATCATCATTGATGTTGCCCAGTCCGTCAAAGGCCCGACCAATCATGTCTTCGGATACACCGAATTCAAGCGGGCGCCCTTTGAAGCGAACCTTGGTATCACGTAGGTTGACACCTGCCCCGCCCCCATAAATTTGGACAACGGCACGGTCTTCCTGAATTTCTAGGACCTGGCCCACCCGGCTTTCACCGGTTTGCATTTGGATTTCAACCAATTCATCATAGCCGACTCCCTCAACGTCATCGACAATCATCAGAGGGCCGTAGACATCTGTTACGGATTTATATTCTTTTAACATTATTCAGCCCCTCCCTTTTGTACAAGATCACGCATGGCAGGATTAATCTCGTCCTTCAATTGGTCTAATTGGTCGAGGTCATCTTCATGGGTGTATTTCATCCGTGAGATGCGCTCGCGAATGTTTTGCGTCCCCTTCATGATTTCGTCATAGTAAGCGCCGACTTCCATCGCTTCACGCGCTTCGTGCTCGAAGGTTAAGATAATGTCTAGCATCTTGAATTGCTTATCGAAAGATGTGGTCGCATCAACATCATCGAAGGAGTTTTGTTGCAGGTAGGCTTCACGAACCATAGCCGCTACAGCCAAGGTCAAACGGTCACGCTCAGACAAGGAGTCAATCCCGACTAAACGAACAATTTCTTGTAAGCCATCTTCTTCCTGAAGGGTCGACATCGCGCTACCGACCATTTCTTGCCAATTCGTGTCTGTGGCTTCGGAAATTCCTTGAGTCACATCATCAAGATAGAGTGAGTAGGAGTCTAACCAGTTAATGGCTGGGAAGTGACGTTGTTGGGATAGGCTGGAATCCAGACCCCAGTATACCTTCACCACACGGAGGGTATTCTGAGTAACTGGTTCAGAAGTATCCCCGCCTGGAGGTGACACCGCACCGATAGCTGTAACAGCACCTGTCCGGCCTTCGCTCCCTTGAACTTCAACAATCCCGGCACGTTCATAGTATTCAGCAATCCGTGAACCTAGGTAAGCTGGATAACCTTCGTCCCCTGGCATTTCTTCCAGACGACCAGACATTTCACGGAGCGCTTCGGCCCAACGTGAGGTTGAGTCGGCCATGATAGCGACAGAATAGCCCATGTCACGGAAGTATTCCGCAATGGTAATCCCGGTATAGATTGAGGCTTCACGCGCCGCAACCGGCATATTGGAGGTATTGGCAATCAATACGGTTCGTTCCATGATAGACTTGCCGGTATTGGGGTCGATCAATTCTGGGAATTCGTTAACAACGTCCGTCATCTCATTCCCACGTTCCCCACAACCAACATACACTACGACATCCGCATCTGCGAATTTTGCGATTTGGTGTTGGAGAACTGTCTTACCAGCACCGAAAGGCCCTGGGATGGCAGCGGCGCCCCCCTTAGTAATAGGGAAGAAGGTATCGACTACCCGCTGGCCGGTGGTCATAATGCTATCTGGTAATAATTTCTTCTTGAATGGACGGCCGATACGAACTGGCCATCTTTGAGAGAGGCCATAGCTCTTCTCTTCACCGTGCTCATCACGGATGACATAGACCGTATCATCTAAATCGTATTCGCCAGAAGCAATCTTAGCAATTGTTCCTTTGACCCCATTTTGAACCATGATCCGGTGTTCAATCACTTCACCTTCTTGGACGGTCCCGACGATGTCACCAGCTTCAACGCTGTCACCTTCTTGGACAGTGGCTTCGAAATGCCATTTGTTCTCACGGTCAAGTGGGTCAACATGGGCCCCACGTACCAAGTAATTGGAGCCTGTTTCTTCCATAAAGTCTTCGAGTGGGCGTTGGATCCCATCGAACATACGTGTTAAAAGTCCTGGACCGAGTTCTACTGATAAGAGCTCCCCGGTTGGGCGCACTTCTTCTCCTGGGGTTAAACCAGAAGTTTCTTCATAAACCTGGATAGACGCAACATCACCGTGCATTTCGATGATTTCGCCCATGAGGTTCAAGTCGCCAACGTAGCAGATTTCCTGAACGGCAGCGTCTTCCATGCCGGAGGCTTTAATCAGTGGACCAGAAACTTCTACTATTTTCCCTGATTTCAAATCTTTTCCTCCCTCTAATGGTTGTTTCACTGAGATGGCTGGACTTAGAGGATATTCTGTCCGACAGCCTTCTCAACATTATCTTGGACACGTTTCTTCCCAATGCCGAGACTTCCCTTGTGTGAAGGAATTAAAATCACAGCAGGTACGACTTGGGTGTCGTAATGGGAAATGGTGTCTGGTATCTGTTCAGCGATCGTTTCGGTAAGATAGATGATACCGTATTCGCTCTTTGCTAATTCATCGACTTGCTTACGGGCTTCCTGGCCGTCGTTAACGGGGAAAGCATCGAAGCCGATCAATTGAAAAGGAATCACGACATCTTTTTCACCGACGACTGCAATTTTATGAGCCATAGATAGGTCGCATCCTTTCCTTAATTGCTTGTTCGTCTAAGTCATTGGCCTTGCCGACTAAGATCAAACGGATATTAGTAATTTCATTCTCTTTGAAATACAAGTAAGCTAGGGCTGGTAGGGGGCCGAATGCCTCCAATTGGGCCAGCTTCATTTCTTCTGCTTCAGTTTCTTCAATCCGACCTTCTAATTCCACGACACTGGTGCTGCCATCTTCATGCAAGGCATTAGCTAAGTTCCCCCCGTAGATGAGGGACTTGTAGGCCTGGGCAATGGCCGCGTGATTGTGGGAGACCGCATAGTTGATAATTTCATCGCTATCTAGGGTCCCCTTGTCACTTAAGACTGCCCGCATAAAGCCCTTAGACCGCCCTTGCTGGATGGCCCGAACGAGCATAGACAGGTTGGCAAAGTCAATCGTCATATCGGCCAGTCGGTCCACACCTGGATCATCGATTTCATCCGCTAATTCCCGCATATTATCGAGATAGGCAGAATCTAAGATGATCGAGATGGCATCGTAAGAATGGTAATTCTCAAAATTCTCGCGCACATCGCGGATGCCTTGGATCATGGATTGGTCGAAACCCTCGCCATCTCCGGTACGCACTGCCCGGCGCAAGCTTTCAATGCTGTGCCGGCCAATGGGGAGGTAGATATCCGAGAAGTCACGCTCTGCATACCACTCCTTGAAGAGAACCTTCAAATTATGGTATTCGTAGCGCAAGGCGTAGAAGTCAACCACACGTGGATCTGGTGTGCTTGCGTAGAGGTCATTATAGGCCCGACGCAAGTCCGCCATTAAGAAAGCGTCGAAGTCTCTTGTTTCTTCAATGTCCTCTGGTAAGTTGTAGTCCGTCTTACGCAAGACATTGAGCGCCTCGCTTAAAGAAGTTGCCTGTAACATGGCGTTGTAATCCGACGCTTGCAAAAGACTGGTCTCTTGGACGCGGACGGAAACATTCAACCCAGCATATGCTGTATTTTCCATTTCGACAACTCCTTTCTAATTAAATGCGCGTTTGGAAATTTCGGCAGAAAGAGCTTCCTCTTGTTCCTCGATCAGTTGGTCAAAAGTAAAGTTATAGTCCATCCCCTCTTGGGAGAGAATGAAGCCGCCTTGACCGCGTAAGTTTTGGTCAGCGCGCTTCAAGTTCGGATAGTCTCCTTGAAGTTGGGCTAAACCTTGGTCGGTCAATTGTTTTTCTGATTTCGAGCCAAGCTGTAAGACAGTCGCTTGGTCTGTATTTAATTGTGATAGAGCACCTTTGACAAATTCGATAAACTCATTTTCTGGAAGTTCCGTCAATCTTGTCACAGCTTCGGTATAAACCGTTTGGATCAAGTCTTGCTTCTTGGCTAAGACTTGGTTGCGCATTTGGTTGTTGTAACCTTGCTTCTTGCGGTCCAGTTCGCGCGCCGCCTGGTCTTTTAGGGACGCCTTCTTATCTTCAGCATCTTTTTGGATGCGCTTCTCACGAGCGGCTGTGTCTTGCTCAAGCTTTTCTTTGCCCGATTTGAACTTGGCATCTTCCTCCTGGCTAATCTTAGCGAGGACATCCTGAGTTAAATTTTGAATGGTTGCCATACAGTGCCTCCTTTCCTCTATATATTATCTATTGGTTGATCATGCCGCTGGAGTATGCTCCAGCTAGGCACTAGGCTGCGAGAGCTGGCCTAGGCCAGCTCTGACTTTGGTCACACTCTCTGATTAGCCTTGGATTTGTAGAACTAGGAGTAGAGACATAACGAAAGCTAAGATTGCGTAGGTTTCCACCATAACGGCGTAAACAATTGCGTTAGAGACGTTTTCTGGGCGTTTCGCTAAGATTTGCATACCTGCAGCAGCAGTTTGACCTTGGTATTTAGCTGAGATCCAACCAACAATCCCGATAGGAAGAGCGGCCATTAAATAGAGAAAGCCTTGTTGTAAGCTTAATTCATTCCCTAATTGTAAGTAAATCATGAAACCAACCACGAAGCCGTATAAACCTTGGGTACCAGGTAGGAGCTGTAAGATCAGTGATTGGGCGAATTTTTCAGGTTGGTCTTTCACTAGGGCGGCAGCGGATTGACCGGCTTCACCAACACCGCGGGCAGACCCCATACCTGAGAACATTACGGCAACTGCTACGCCTAGCATAGCGAAGATTGCGCCACCATTTTCAACAAAAAAGCTTATCCAGTTTTCCATTACTATACCTCCGTATTATATATTGTGTCTATTTGTCAGAGTTATTTAAACGTACATATTTCTCTAGGGTATTGATTGGGCTGAAGGCCCGGCCGTCCCCTTCATAGAACTTACCGAAGAATTCTACGAAGATCAAACGCAAACCGTGAACGTAACCACTCAGAACTGAGAGGAACAAGTTAAAGGATTGCAAGGCGATAATCAATACGATCCCAATCGTGAAACGAATTGGGGCTGGGAAGAAGCCAACAAGCATGTTGAAGGCCATGGCGATGGATCCCCCAGAGATCCCCAGCGCCATCAGACGAGTATAGGAAACTAGGTCCCCAACATAGCCTGAAATCCCATAGATATTGTAGAGACCTAGCCCAGCTGCCAGGAGCTTCTTATCTTGGAAGATAACAGGGACAATAATCATTCCGGCAAAGCCGATAATGGAAACCCATTTCCCAATGGTTCCAACTTCTGGCATCCCAGCCATAGCACCGATCCCCCAGGCACCTAGGCCAAGTAGGATCAGGATCCAACCTAAGCCATCGCTGTAGGCTGATTCCATATTGCCCCGGCGCACTTCAAGATAGATCTTAATGCAGAGGGCAACTAAGATATGAATCAAACCGATCACAACAGAGGCTGCCATGATCAAGATCGCATCGCCTGTTGGATCGACAATCCCTGTTGGAATCGACTCCCCAAAGAAGGAACCGTAGAGCAGACCCACGAGCATGGTGGGGTAGGATAGGTAATGGCCGAATTTGACCATGTTTCCTGCACTCCCATGCAGGTCCATCATCTTCATGGCGACTAGGGTACCTAACCAAAGTACCAAGCCGTAACCGAGGTCCCCCATCATCATCCCGAAGAAGAGTAAGTAGAAGGGGGTAATAAATGGTGTCGGGTCAATCTCCCGGTAGTTGGGTACCCCGTACATTTCGGTAATCATTTCAAAGGGCGCGTTCAGGGCATTATTCTTAAGTTTTGTGGGGACTTCGTTATTGTCGATCGCTTCTTCTGTAATCTCTTCTTCCACGACAACAAAGTTATCTGCCCCAATACTGGCTTCCAGTTTCTGGATGAGCGCGTCATAGTCCTCTTCGTCAGTCCAACCACTCAGTAAGATTAAATAATCATTATCATAAGTCAATTGGACAGCCAAGGCATGTTGTGAGCGGTTATAGGTCTCTTCAGCGACTTGTTCCACTAAAGGAATCTTAGCTTCTAGAGTCTGGAGCGCCTGCACCACTTCTTCCTCTTCCTTGATAAGTGACTTACGCTTGTCTTCCAAGTTCTGGAAGGCTGTTTCTGGACCTTCTTCATAAGGATAATCGAAAGGCTGGAAGTGGTATTGAGCCAGTCTCCCCTGGAAGTCTTCAGCTTGAGACTTGCGGGTCACAGCTACCACCCCAATTTCGTCCTCATTGGAGAAGGCTTCTAATAAGGAAATATCCTCATCTTTTGTATCTTCCTTAAGGGCATGCCACTGGCTGCTTGAGCTATCGTTAGGGACAGTCCCCAAGGAAACGGCAAAGTGGTCCAGTTGATAAAGCTCGGCTGGGTTCACATCCAAGCTCCGCCAGTTAGAAACAGCAGTCTGTTCATCTTCCACTGTTTCCCGGGTGGAGATAATGTTTTCCCGTTGATTGTAGAGTTTTTCGACCTCTTCAATTAAAGCCTGGCCTTGGTCCAGGTCCACTTCTTGGTGGAGACCTTCTAGACTAAAGACAGGACGCTTATGGGTGAGCTTCTCCATCATGGACCGATCTTTAGCATAACGGGATAGGATCACTAAAGCCCGCTCTGCTCTTTGGTAGAGATCATCATATTGGACATAGTCTTCAGATTTCACTTGTGCCGCATCAACCGCATCTTCAGCATCTTCCCTAGGCAGGGCCGACACTTCGACACTCTGCAAGGCCTGTAAGTTTCTCACCAGGTCTTCCTTTAGTGCAGGTTTCGATACAATCGACAACTTCTTCATTTTAGCTATTGCCATATGATTTTCTCACCTCCTCAACAACATATGCGACCAAATCCTCTTTGTTCTCGTCAAATTTTTGACCGAGGCCTTGAATTTGGCCCTGATTTTCTTCATCTGCTTGTGCTTGGTATTCGGCATAGGCTTGATCAAGTTCGGCCTTCTTGTTGGCCTTGAAATCAGCCACTTCAGCATCTTTTTCTTCTGTTAGCGCTTTTAATTTTGCTCGATATTCGTGACGTAATTGCTCTAACTTGGCTTCAAAATCTGCCTTAATGCCCTTAGCTTTTGCTTCTGCATCAACAACCTGTTGAATCGTTTGGTTCGCCAATCGCTCCACCCCCCTTATAAGAATCATTATACCTTATCTTCTACTACTAAGCATAGCCTGACAACAACTAGCCGCTCTTTTAAGAATAATTAGTGCAAGTTGTTTTCTTCCTTTCGAGGCTTCCGTGACGCCCGCTTACGCTGCTTACGCAATTCTCTAAAAAAAGACGTCAACATCTCGCTGCAGGCTCTTCCTAAGAGGCCGCTGGTCACTTCAACTTGGTGGTTAAAGCGCTCATCAGTGACAAGGTTCATCAAAGAACCTACTGTGCCGCCCTTGGGATCATATGCCCCGAAATAAAGATGTCGAATCCGCGATAGAATAATTGCCCCGCTACACATTGGACAAGGTTCTAAAGTGACATACATATCACAATCCATCAGTCGCCAATTATCCAAATAAGCGTTGGCTTCACGAATGGCCTGCATCTCCGCATGGCTCGTAGCATCATTGGACTGCTCGCGCAAGTTATAGCCGCGTCCAATCACTTGGCCATCTTTAACAACAATCGCACCAATCGGCACCTCGCCTAAAGCTTCCGCCTTCTTGGCTTCCGCTATGGCCAAACGCATAAAGTCTTCATGCTGCAAACAACCACCTCAAATTCGGAATAATCAAGCAGAGCCAGCATGAAAAGTTTCTGCTTGGCTCTCAATTTGGAAGGGGCTATTCGCCTTCCATAGATTTCAAAAGATATGTTCCCACAATTATTACTTTACGATAATCTAAGCCATTGGTCAAATTATTTCTTTCTCAAAAAACGATATTTTATCGTCTTTAAAGCCCTTCCAGAAAATAAAAGCAGCCCCTGACCCAAAGTTCAGAGGCCGTCATATAATAGGAAAGTTTCGACTTCTTCTGCTTCCTCAGATGATTTATTTGAGCCGACAAGTCTTGCAAAGAACTTAAAGATTCTTTACTTTTCATTTCTAAAAAACTAATTTTTGTATTTATTAACCGAGACTGTGACAAACATCGCTTAGGCCTGGACTTTTGTCTCACCCATTGATTAACCACTTCAATCATCAATCCCGGGACTGGCTTGGTAGCTGTGCTTGGCTTGGGGCCAGTTCAATCCCACATGGTCCTTAACTGCAGCATAGGCCTGGTCGATCCGGTCTCGGACAGCTGGATCAACTTGGTCGCGGTAAGGCCCGCCAGCTACGAAATCATCGAGGATATAAGTTTGATAGAGGTATTGCTTGCGATTAAAGGTCTGGGAATAGGTCCCCAGGTCTTCCCGAGCGACCCAACTCGGCCGAGCTTGGACCTCCTTGATCCGGGTCTTGTCCCCCTTCTTCTCAAAAGTCAGATCCATCAAGACCCCGCGCTCGGTCCAAATATTACCCTCCATGGTTTCCGCGCGCTGGTTGGAGAGGAAGTTACCCATGGAATAAATAATCAGCTTCTTATCCCCTCCACGGTCGATCACTTCAGCAGGTTCAATGACATGGGGATGGCCACCCAAGACCACATCCGCTCCCCAGGCCACCATCTTATGGTAGCAATCAATTTGTTCCTGGGTTGGTTCCAAGGCATACTCCACTCCCATCTGAGGCATGACGACGGTCACATCTGCTACTTTCTCAGCACGCTCGATTTCTTGACGCATCTTCTCTTCGTCGAGGTCAGAGAGGCAAGAGGCATAGTCGCTAGGGCTCAGGCCCGCCTCCAGCCCATTGAAGCCGTAAGCATAGGCAAGAAGAGCAATCTTGATCCCATTGACTTCCTTGACCAAGATATCGGCATCCTGGCGGGACGTCTCCGGATAGACCCCCAGAGGCGTCATGCCCCGCTGGCTGAAGCTAGCTGCCGTTGAGCGGAGTCCTTCGAGTCCCGAATCTAAGATATGGTTATGGGCCAGGTCCACCACATCATAGCCCGTATCCGCCATGGCATCAGCCACCTCTTTAGGGGCATTGAAGAGCGGGTAGCCGACCAGGGGCTTGCTGGGATCGATCGTCCCTTCAAAGTCCGCCAGACTGAGATCAGCCTGCTGAATCCAGGGTTTAACATAAGTAAAATTGGGATGGAAGTCGAAAGAGCCGTCGACCTGGGCAGCGCTAGCAAAGATCGGGTCATGGTAGAGCAAGTCGCCATGGGCCATGATGCGCGCTTCATGGACGGTCTCTGCTTGCGGCTTAGTCAGAGGACTTGAAGCACCCTGGCAACCCGCTAAAGCCAATAGGGCAAGCGTTAAGGCGCTGCGAATAAATTGATGCTGGATAGTTTTCATCACTTTCTCCTTTAAAGCTTGTTTAAGCAAAGAAAAAAGCCGCTAGCTTCCGCTCCCACAAACTCTGCTGCGGCTCTGTCTTGACTGATAAGGGGCTTACTGCTTGCGGTAGTCTTGCAGCTTCTCCCGACCAAAGCGGATGGACTGGTCAATAACTGCCACGCTTTGGACTAATTTTTCTTTTTCCCATTCGTTGAGTGGAATCTGGAAGGTCCGAACAACCCCTTGGCGGCCAATCTGAGCAGGCAGGCTGAAGGTTACCGCTTGGTCGAGTTCATAAATGCCTTGGCCACAGAAGGTCCCGACAGGCAGGATCGTCCCTTGGTCCAGGACAATAGTCGTCAAGAGTTCCACCGCTACCCGGGCAATGGCGGCATCCGTCACACCCGCCTTATCCATAAAGACATCATAAGCCGATTGGACAACTTCCTCTGTCAATTGGTCAACATCGAGGGGGCTAATCCCTTCAAAATAATCGCTCAGCTGGTCAAAAGGGATCCCCTGAACATTGAGATGACTGCAGGCTGCAAAAGAAGACATGCCGTGCTCCCCTAGCATATAGCCTGTCACTGACTTGGGATCGATACCGTAGTGCTCAGCCACCGCATAGCGCAAGCGGGCTGAATCCAGCATAGTCCCCGTCGATAGGACCCGTTCCTTGGGGTAATGATATTCTGTCACTGCTAGATGGGCCAGGGTATCAACAGGATTGGAGATAAAAACCAGGATAGCTTCCCGGGTGTGTTGGCTGATTCCTGACATCACATCATCCAGGACCGGAATATTATCTAATAAAAGATCCTGACGTTCAGCCGGAATTTCATCTTCGTAGATATGGGTTGCAGCAACTACAATCACATCCGCATCTGCTAAATCACTGTATTCACCGGCATAGACCTTCACATGCTGGGTCGAACCGAGTCCCATAGCATGGCGCTCATCGAGGGCTTCCCCTGCCGCCTTCCCTTTTTTCTCATCAATCAAAACAATTTCAGAGAAGAGATTGGCGGCCAACACATTGGATAAAATTTTGGACCCGACAAAACCTACCCCGACAATGCCTAATTTCTGGCCATAAATTGCCATTTGCAGTCACTCCTTTATGTTATTAATAGGTCAATTATAGCACAGATTAAGGGGATGATGAGAAAGTTTTAATTTTTAAGCATAGGTTCGACTTGGCAAAGTCGGAATGATTTCGCAAAGACAGAAGCTTCTCCACTTCACACGATCGAAAGGCGCAAGCACAGCTTGCTCTTTTTCGTTCGTGTCCCAATGGTAAGCTTCTAAACGTCTTTGCTCTTACCCTAAATAAAAAAGGATTGCCCACAAGCAATCCTTTATAATCAACAGTTCTTTTTCCAGTCTTGACCATTGAGTCATCGTTCAGACACTCACCAAGACGGTTGGATCTAATCATCTGACCGGAAAGCGTCAACCAATTGGTAAAGGTCTGATGCCCGATCTTTCCACTTACCGGCTGAAGAATCATCCGAAAAGAAGGGCAACTTATCGACCAAGTCTTGTCCATGGGCCTTGCCCTTCTTGCCCACCGTATCTAGCAAGTTACTAAAGGTCGATTCATTATCTTCTTCAAAAAATGCAACAGCAGCTACCGCTGTCACTGCAGCGAGAGAACCTAATACAAAAAGTCCCGCCTTTGTTTTCTTATCCATACCATCCACCTCACTTCTTCTGTTTCTAGCATTATACCATACAGGCTTGGCAGCTGAAAAGTTTGCCCCTGGAAAGACGAATAAAAAGAGCTGGCGCCGGACCAACTCTCTTCACATATCATTTAGCTTATGGGGTAGTGCCTCCTGGCTGGTCAACCCACACTTTATAGTCTCGTGTGGGGATTGAAAGCTGCTAACACACACTCCGTTAGCCTGATTGTGGGTTCATTTCTATCAATCCACAGTCAACGAGCTTGTTTGAGTGTTCAGCTAACCGCGCTCCCTCACACCCTGTGTAGTCGGGTTCGGTCGCGCAGAAAAGGAGTGACTTCAGCAAAAGGGAACGACCGGCTAAAGCCGTTCTTATCCCTTTTGCCTCCAGTCATACTTTTCTAAACGCCTTTACTCACACCCTGGTAGTCGGGTTCGGTCGCGCAGAAGTGGCTCCTCTTCACAAAGCGCCGTCGAAGACTTTCAGTCTTCTCTGTTGCTTTGCTCCAGAGGTCCACTTCTACCCGCGCTCCCTCACACCCTGTGTTTTCACTAGGCTTTCTTTTTCTTCGCTGCCGTCTTCGTGTTGGATGCGAATGTAGAGTTTGCCTTGGCGTGAGCCGATGGTTAGGCGGTCGCCTTCTCCGACGGCTTGGGATAGGATGAGGTCGCTGAGTGGGTCTTCGATTTGGCTTTGGAGTTCCCGACGCACGGGACGGGCTCCGTATTCTGGACTAAAGCCTTTTTCAGCGAGGACTTTGATGGCGCCGTGGGTGAGACGGAGGTCAATACCTTGTTGGGCCAATTGTTCGGCCATGGCATCTGTAAATTTGCTGACGATTTCGCCCACTTGTTCTTGGTTCAGGGAGTGGAAGACGATAATTTCATCCACCCGGTTGAGGAATTCGGGACGGAATTGTTGCTTCAATTCTTCCCGGATACGTTGGCTCATCCGGTCATAGTCATGGCTGACGGACTCCTGACCAAAACCGACTGTCTTCTCATCACGCAGGGCGGTTGCTCCGAGGTTTGAGGTCATGATAATGATGGTATTGCGGAAATCCACCATCCGGCCTTTGCTATCGGTGATGTAGCCATCATCGAGGATTTGCAAGAGTAGGTCGAAAATATCGGGATGGGCCTTCTCCACTTCATCAAAGAGCACGACTGAATAAGGGTGTTGGCGTACTTTTTCGGTCAATTGACCCCCTTCGTCATAGCCCACATAGCCTGGGGCAGAACCAATCATCCGGCTGGTTGAGTATTTTTCCATAAATTCGGACATATCGACCCGGATCAAGTGGCGTTCGGAACCGAAGAGCTCTTCGCTTAGGCTCTTGGCTAATTCGGTCTTCCCGACCCCGGTTGGGCCTAGGAACATAAAGGAACCGATAGGCCGGTTGGGGTCTTTAATCCCGGAATGGGCCCGGCGTACAGCACGAGCCACCGCATTGGTCGCCTCATCCTGGCCTTTGACCCGGCGGTGGAGGCGTTCCTCCAAGGCTAAGAGCTTCTGATTTTCCGTTTCGGTGAGCTGGCTAATAGGGATGCCGGTCCATTGGGCAATGATTGCGGCAATCTCCTCTTCGCCGATCGATAAGTTATAGTTTTGCTTTTTCTTCTTACGCTTGGTCTCTAACTTATTGAGGGCTTCTTCCAGCTCTTTTTGCTTGGCATGGAGCTTGGCAGCCTCTTGGAAGTTCTGCTCAGCCACACACCTTAGCTTGGCTTCTTCGAGTTGCCGGTAGTCGCGAACCAAGTCCTGACTCTTGCCAGCTTGGTCCGTTTTCCCTTGGGCATCCAGGCGTTTGGTTGCTGCGGCTTCATCCATCACGTCGATAGCTTTGTCTGGCAGGAAGCGGTCGGAAATATAACGCGCACTCAAATTGGCTGCCGCATCAATGGCTTCATCGGTAATTGTCACTTGGTGGAAGTCCGCATAGGCTTGGCGGATGCCGGCCAGGATGGACCGGGTTTCTTCAATTGTCGGTTCATCAACTTGGACTTTGGCAAAGCGTCGTTCTAGAGCAGCATCTTTTTCAATATACTTCTGATATTCATTAAGGGTGGTTGCCCCAATCACTTGAACTTCACCGCGGGCTAGAGCGGGTTTAAGGATATTGGAAGCATCCATTGTTCCTTCTGCCCCGCCAGCTCCGATAAGGGTATGCAATTCGTCGATGAAAAGAATGACCTGTCCATCTTGGATGACTTCCTCAATCAGATGTTTCATCCGGTCTTCGAATTCACCCCGGTACTTAGTTCCCGCAATCAAAGAGCCCATGTCGAGCATCATCAAGCGCTTGTTCTCTAAGCTTTCGGGGACTTGTCCACTGACAATGGCCTGGGCTAGGCCTTCCGCAATAGCGGTCTTACCTACACCAGGTTCGCCCACGAGGACAGGGTTATTCTTAGTCCGGCGGCTGAGGATCTGGAGGATGCGTCGAGCTTCTTTTTCCCGACCGATGATGGGGTCAAGTTGGCCATTGTGGGCCCGTTTGGTTAAATCCTTGCTGACTGCATCCAAGGTTGGGGTCTTACTCTTGTGAGGATCAACTTTCCCTTGTTTCTTGCGTCCCCCCCTATCTAAAGGCAGGCCGAGCATCTGGTAGATGTCGCGGCGGATAATATCTGGATCCGCCCCTAAATTCCGTAAAATACGGGTAGCTAGGACTTCTTCTTGCATGAGAGCCAAGAGGATATGTTCGGTCCCTACTAAGGAAGCCCGATTCTTCTTAGCTTCTTCCGTACTGAGGTAGAGCACTTTGTTGGCACGGGGGGAATAGACAGGCTCGCCTAATTCATTATAAGGATCTTGGCCTGAACCATAGCCCACTACGAACTCGACCTCTTCCTTAAGGGTTTCATAGTCATCAATATGAGGGCTCAGGACCGCATGGGCGATGCCATCAGGTTCGGCTAGAAGACCCATCAAGAGGTGCTCTGTCCCAATGGCATGGTGGCGGAAATCCTTCGCCGCATCTAAGGCATAGGCTAAGGCTTTCTGGGCTTTTTCCGTATAGATTTCTTTCATGGTCTAAACTCCAATCTTCGCGCAGTTTAATGATCGTATTTCAACTTACGAAGCACATTCGTTAAGATCAAGGCGCGTAAGGAATCGGCTTGGTTCACATGGGCCATGACGTCCTTGTCTAAGCTCGCATAGATCAAGCGCGCTTCCAACTTCGTAAGCAAGTCATTCTTGTGTAAATTACTAATAATTGCTTGGGCGTCCTTATCTGATAATTCGTCGCCAATCAGCTGAATCATCGAATCAATATAGTCCGCCTCATCAACTACCGTCATCTTAACGATACGAATATAACCACCGCCCCCACGTTTACTCTCCACATGATAACCATTCTGAGGAGTAAAGCGGGTATTAATGACATAGTTAATTTGTGAGGGAACACACTCGAAGCGCTCAGCGATTTCACTCCGCCGAATTTCAACATTCGACGACTCCTGTAAGACTTGTTTCAGGTAGGCTTCTATTATATCAGACATGTTTTTATTACGCATTTTTAATCACCTCTAGTCTGACTAAGTTTGACATTCAACTTTATCATACCGAATTTTCAGCCAAGCGTCAATATCTTTGTCTTTCAAAACTTGACCAAACCAAGCTTTTGCCCCGGTCTGATAGGCTTTAGACCAGCTAATTTTTAAAGCGCTTTCTCTTTACAATTTCATGAAATCGTGCCATTCTTAAGAAGAATTGTGTATAATAGAAAGCGTGCAATCTTATGCAAATTTTAAAGGAGGCAGTGGGATGACGAATGAGTCATATGTCGCAATTATCGGCGGCTTAAACATGGATATTGCAGGGATTTCTGGTCCCATGTACCGGGAGCGGGATTCCAACATTGGTCACATTTACCTGAGTCCAGGGGGGGTCGGCCGTAATATCGCGCACAATTTAGTGCAATTAGAGGTACCGACCTATCTCGTGACCGCATATGGTGATGATGATTTTGGTTTACTAGTTGAAAAATCATGTCGAGAATTAAATATTTCCCTCGATTATGCAGAGAAATTAGAGGACGAACACACCTCAACCTATCTCTATGTTACAGATAGCGACGGGGATATGATTACCGGTGTCAACGATATGGATATCGTTAAACGTATCACACCAGACTTCTTGGCCAACCGCCTGGACTTCTTAAACCAAGCCAAGATTTGTGTCATCGACGCCAATATCTCCCGGGAGACGATTGAGTGGATTGTTGACCATGTCGAGGCGCCCCTCTATGTAGAGCCTGTATCAGTAGCCAAGGCGGCACGTTTCGAAGCGGTCTTAGATCGGATCGACACCATTAAGCCTAACCAATATGAAGCAGAACTCTATACGGGTATCAAGATCCTTGACGAGAAAACAGCCCGTCAAGCTGCCGAAAAACTGATAGAGCTTGGCGTCAACAATGCCTTCATCTCCCTAGGTGCCAAGGGAATGGTCTGTGCCAACTCAGAAGAAACCCACTATGTCCCAGTGCTAGAATCCGACGTGATTAGCGCGAACGGCGCAGGTGACTGTGCTATGGCAACCATTGTCTGGGCCAACTACCACTACGGCCATGAACTGGACATTAAGGAAGTGACCCAACTCGCCCAAGCTGCAGCGAATTTAGCAACCAGCACCATGCACTCGGTCTACGAAGACCTGTCAATATCAGCTGTTGTTAAACGTGCCCAAGATTATAAACAATAGGAGGAATATACTGTGGGAATTATTCGGAATTTAATTGGGATCCTGGTCATTTTAGCACTGGCTGCCCTCTTATCCTATGATCGTTCAAAGATCACAAGTAAAATTAAAAATATCGCCATGATGTTTGTCGCTATGTTGGTCCTCACCTTCATCTGCCTCAGGACCTCAGCAGGGATCACTGCTCTGGAAGGCATTTCCAACTTCTTCAGCTGGCTGATTGCCCAAGCCCAAGGTGGGATTAGCTTCGTCTTCGGCGGCATCGTCATCGAAGAAGGCGCTTCAGTCTTCTTCTTCAACGTTCTCTTGCCCCTGGTCTTCATTTCAGCACTGATTGGGATCTTGAACTATATCAAAGTTCTCCCCTTCATCATGAAATGGGTTGGAAAAGGGATCAACTTCATTACCGGTATGGGAGAAGTCGAAAGCCAATTCGCTATTTCAACAGCTGTACTCGGGAACACCTCAGCTTTTATTTCGATTAAAGAAATTATCCAAGGCATGGACCCTCGCTCCCTCTTCACCATCTGCTTGTCTGGGATGTCTGCAGTCGGAGCTTCAACCCTAGCTGCTTATATGCAAATGATTCCTGGCGAATATGTCGTTGTAGCAGTCTTCTTAAACATCTTCGCTGCTCTAGTTATCACCAGCATCATGAACCCTTACGAAGCGGAAGAAGTCGAAACTGGCGAAGAATTTGAACTACTAGAAGAAAGTGCAGAAGACAAAGGCAACTTCTTTGACATGCTCGGTTCATACATCACTGATGGCTTCAACCTTGCTATTATTATCGCTGCCATGGTGATTGGTTTCGTATCCTTGATCACCTTCCTGAACTCCATTGTTGAAGGAATCTTCGGCATCACCTTCACCGAAACCATGGGCTATGTCTTCTCACCCTTGGCTTTCATTATTGGGATTCCAAGCGAAGACATTGTTAAAGCGGGGAGTCTCATGGCGACCAAGCTATTGACCAACGAATTCGTTGCTATGGGTGAATTCCAAAGTCTCCTAGGTGGGGCTAGCGCTAAGACCCAAGCTATGGTTGCCACCTACCTGGTATCCTTCTCCAACTTCGGAACCATGGGGATTACCCTCGGCGCCATCAAGGGCATTAGTGAGAAGCAATCCAAGGTCCTTTCCCAATCTTTAGTTAAGGTCCTCTTGGGTTCAATTCTCTCTTCCCTACTCGTAGCCAGCGTAGTCGGTCTCTTCTTCTAAAAGTAAAATAAAGCACAGTAAAAGCGATCGCTCCACTGCCCATAGATTGGGCAGTTGGAGCGATCGCTATTTTAATTGTTAACCATGAACATGCAGGCGATGTGAATTACGGCTAGTAGGCGTCAGCCGTACAAGCCCAAACCTGCTCCAAAAGTCAGCTCTGACTCCACTTCACAAAGGCTGGTAGAGCCACTCACAAGGCTCTACCAGCCTTTGCGGACAGTTGCTATAGCTGTTCGAAGCGCAGCGAGTTACAGATATAGTATGCGTTAGCTGGCTCAGGGCTGAACGACTTTTGTCACACTCTCATTTTTATCCCATTCCACATACAAAAAAGACCTTACAGAAGGTAAGGTCTTAATCGAGTCGGGAAAACAGGATTCGAACCTGCGACCCCTTGGTCCCAAACCAAGTGCTCTACCAAGCTGAGCTATTTCCCGGTATGCACCCAGCAGGATTCGAACCTGCAACCGCCTGATTCGTAGTCAGGTACTCTATCCAGTTGAGCCATGGGTGCGTATAAAATTATAATGCCGAGGACCGGAATCGAACCGGTACGGTGTGTAACCACCGCAGGATTTTAAGTCCTGTGCGTCTGCCAGTTCCGCCACCCCGGCCTATTAACAAGCAGATCCATAAAAAACAAATAAGCGGAATACGAGATTCGAACTCGCGACCCCCACCTTGGCAAGGTGATGTTCTACCACTGAACTAATTCCGCGTGATATACATGCCGGCTAAAGGACTTGAACCCTCGACCCTCTGATTACAAATCAGATGCTCTACCAACTGAGCTAAGCCGGCATCAAATTCATATTCGAATTTGTGATGATCCGTGGGAGGCTCGAACTCCCGACCCTCTGATTAAAAGTCAGATGCTCTACCGACTGAGCTAACGAATCAAAGTTATGGAGGATGAGGGGTTCGAACCCCCGACATCCTGCTTGTAAGGCAGACGCTCTCCCAGCTGAGCTAATCCTCCATGTCGGTAAGTTGTTTTCTAACAACTATTATATAATATCACGAGATTTGACTTTAGTCAATAGTTTTTTTGACATTTTTAAGCTCTCATCCCAAAGAACTGTTCTCTCGTGACGACTTGATAAGTATAGCACAGTTCTTTGGTTTTAGGCAAGAGCTTTTTTGATTTTTCTAAAATTTTTCCTTCAATTGCCCGAATTCAGTGAAGTAGTGGGGATAGGCCAAATAGGTACAGAGGATACTAGCCACTGCCCCGCAGGACAAGATCATGAAGTAAACCATAATCTGATACATAATTGCCTGGAGAGGCATGGAGCCAGCCATCATCATCCCGGTCATCATGCCAGGTAAGGTCACCAGGCCCAGGGTCCGCATCCCATCGATGGTCGGTTGGAGGGCCCCTTTGATGGTATCATGGATGATCGACCAGGAGGCCTGCTTGGTCGAGGCGCCGAGAGCCAGCTTCTCAAAGACTTCCTGACGCCGGGCATCGAAGAGAGTGTGCATATTGTTAAAGCATAGCCCAACAATCTTCATGCCGTTACCAGCCAGCATGCCGGTAATTGGAATCATCTGCTGGGGCACAAATTGCAGGGTGCCAGATAAGACCAAAATTAGCACCGATAGTCCAATCCCCGAAAAGATCGCAATTAGGGAAATCTTAAAGGCATTGCTTAGACCCTGGGCACGCTTCTTGGCGTTCCAGGCTGAATTAAAGATCATGATCCCCATTGCGACCAGGGTCACCCAGAAGCTATCGATCTGGAAGACATAGGTCAGGATGTAACCAACCACAACTAATTGGACAATCATACGCACAACTGCAACCAACATATCTTTATTGAGGCCCAGCTTCTCCTTATAAGAAATCGCCAGCGCTACCAAGACGAGAACGAAGGATAGGCCTAGAGAAGTGGGACTAATGACGAGTTCATGGGTCATGACTTACTTCCTCCTTCCTGCAAGTGACCATCCACTAAGTAAAGAGACCGGTCGGCCATGTCTTGGTCTTCTGGCCGGTGGGAAATCCAGACCAGGGCCATGCCCCAGCGATCTGCCTCAGCCAAAATAAGCTGCCAGACCGCCTGGGCAGAAGCTTCATCCAAAGAAGAGACAACCTCATCCAATAAGAGGATCTTGGGCGGGAAAACCAGGTGGCGGATCAAGGCCAGACGCTGACGCTCGCCCCCTGACAGGGTCTCCACCCCTTGGTCATCGGTCAGGTCAGCTAAGCCCAGAGCCGCTTTAAGCATCGCTAA
The DNA here is from genome assembly GCF_030230715.1 of Aerococcus sp. UMB1112A. Classification (NCBI taxonomy): domain Bacteria; kingdom Bacillati; phylum Bacillota; class Bacilli; order Lactobacillales; family Aerococcaceae; genus Aerococcus; species Aerococcus sp. UMB1112A. The sequence goes on from NZ_JASPDS010000015.1 coordinate 25,543, forward strand.
ACGGTCCTGGTCCAGGGCCTTCTGATGATGGGCCTCGGCGACGAAATCAAAGTTATCCTGGACGTTTTTACCAAAGAGAACGGGATTTTGGACACAATAAGAAACGTCTTGGCGGTAGCTTTGGTAGTCATAGCTTTGGGCTGCTTTACCCTGGTAAGTGACTTGGCCGCTATCTTGTCTAAGCAATTGGGCGATAATCTTCAGGATGGTCGATTTGCCACTGCCTGAGGGGCCGTTAATAGACAGAGACTCTCCCGCTTGGACTTGGAGATTAATCTTGTCTAGGATCTGCCGGCCATCCCTAGCATAAGAGATATCCGTCAATGTTAGCATAGCCATCAACCTTTCTGGGTATTTTCTCCATTATAACGAAAGATTCGGCCAAATAAAAATAATAAATCCGACGTGAATTTTGCCTTTTTTCGTTTATATATGAGTAAGGAGGTTATACATCATGTTAATGCTCAGTCAAATCTATTTATTCTTTGCTCTAGCCTGCCTAGCATCCTTTCTCATGCTCTGGGCCTACCGCACCATCCACTCCGGTGCCATTATTTGGGGACGGTCCCAGTGCGACCATTGCCAGGTCAGACTCCCTTATTGGGCCCTCTGCCCCATCCTAGGCTATCTGCTCTGCCGGGGCAGGTGCCAAGTTTGCCAAACCCCTGTCCCCCTCTACTACCCTCTAATTGAGGCCCTATTCGCTTGTACAGCCTTCTACCTGATCTCTCAAGAGGCTTACAGCGACCTGGTCATTCTCGCTATCTTAACCCTTATGACAGCCACAGACCTCACTGCCCTGGTCGTCCCTGACCGCTTCCAGGTCCTTCTCTTCTTCGCCTGCCTAGCACGCGAAGAGACCTGGCAATTAGAGCGCTGGCTCCAGGCCCTGGCCCTTTGCCTGGCCCTCTACGCCCTCAACCAAGTCATCAAAGAAGGCCTTGGCGGAGCGGATATCAAGCTCTTCACCAGCCTCTGCCTAGCATATGGCCTAGCCGCCAGTCTGGAAATCATCTTTCTCAGCTCAGGCCTAGCCCTGGCCTATTTCTTCCTCAGCCGCCAAGCCAAACACCATCCCCTCCCCTTCGTTCCCTTCATTAGCCTGGCTGTGATTATTCTTTTACTTTTCCCATAGAAAAAAGGCTGGAAGAAAAGTTCCAGCCTCTAAAATTTGATTAATTTTCAATTTTTTAAACGAAATGTTCTATGGGTGTCCCACATAGTTTTCAGGTTCAACAGGGTGCTCAACAATCACTTGTTCCCCATCTTCATTGGTCACATATTCTTCCGTTGTTGGCACTTCGCCTAATTTCTTAGGTTCCATGTAACGGTAGTGGGCCATCCCTGTACCTGCTGGGATGATCTTACCGATAATAACATTCTCTTTCAGGCCGAGCAGGTTATCCCGCTTGCCGCGAATCGACGCATCGGTAAGGACCTTGGTGGTTTCCTGGAAGGAAGCAGCTGATAAGAAGCTGTTGGTTTCCAGAGCCGCCTTGGTAATCCCAAGAAGGACAGGTTGGGCAGTCGCTGGAATAGATCCCGTCTTAATAGCTTCCGCATTTTCCTTGCTGAAGTCTTCGAGATCCATCAACTTACCTGGTAAGAGGTCAGTTGCCCCTGGATCGAGGACACGTACTTTACGGAGCATTTGACGGAGCATCACTTCCACGTGCTTGTCGTTGATGTCTACCCCTTGCATCCGGTAAACTCGCTGAATTTCACTTAACATGTAAGTTTGAACAGTGAGTGCGTCCGTGATGTGGAGCAGCTCTTTCGGATCGATTGACCCTTCAGTCAAGCGGTCCCCACGTTTGATGGTGTCGCCTACTTCAACGAGCATACGGGCTGTATAAGGAACAACATATTCTCGTTCATCCGTAAGCCCTTTGACGTTAACGGTCTTTTCACGGGTTGCTTCGTTTTGGTTAATGTCGGTAACCACACCTGTGACTTCTGTAATCACAGCGCGCCCTTTCGGATGGCGTGCTTCCACAATTTCTTGTACACGAGGGAGACCTTGGGTGATATCGTCACCGGCAACCCCGCCCGTGTGGAAGGTCCGCATGGTCAACTGGGTACCAGGCTCCCCGATAGATTGGGCAGCGATGGTTCCGACCGCTTCACCGACTTCAACTTCACCATTCGTTGCCAAATCAGAGCCGTAGCAGTGCTTGCAGACACCGTATGGAGTGTTGCAGGTAAAGACGGAGCGGATGGTCACTTCTTCAACGCCAGCTTCTACAATCTTCTTAGCTACTTCTTCTGAAATCAATTGGTCATGTTGGGCAAGGACTTCGCCTGTTTCAGGATGGCGAACTTCTTTTTGAAGGTAGCGGCCTGTCAGACGTTCTTCCAAGCTTTCAATCATTTCATTACCTTCACGGATAGCTGAAACCCGCAAACCACGGTCAGTGTGGCAATTGCTTTCCTTGATGATCACATCTTGGGCCACGTCAACCAGACGACGGGTCAAGTAACCAGAGTCGGCTGTCTTCAGCGCTGTATCGGTCATCCCTTTACGAGCACCGTGCGTGGAGATAAACATCTCTTGAACCGATAAACCTTCCCGGAAGTTGGAGGTTACAGGCAATTCGATAATCTTACCGTTAGGACCAGCCATCAGACCCCGCATCCCGGCCAACTGAGTAAAGTTGGAGATGTTACCCCGGGCCCCAGAGTCCATCATGATGAAGAATGGGTTTTCTGCCGATAGAGAGTTCTTCAGGCGGTTTTCAATTTCATCTTTGACCTTGTTCCAAGTGCTAATGACTTGTTCATAGCGTTCATCATCAGTAATTAAACCGCGACGGTATTGCTTGGTGATGTTATCCACACGTTTGTGGCCTTCATCTACCAGTTCATTCTTCGTATCCAAGACGGTAATGTCTGAGATACCTACCGTGATCCCTGACTTGGTTGAGAATTCGAAACCGAGATCCTTCAAGCGGTCAAGCATCATTTGGGTTTCCGTTACCTTGAATTGCTTGAAAACGCGAGCGATGATGCTTTCTAAGTAACCCTTCTTGAATGGAGGGACTAATTCTGCACGTTTGATTTCTTCCTCAACATCCGCACCAGCTTCCAAGAAGTACTTGTCTGGCAAGCTGTCATTCAAGTTTTCTTGGGTTGGTTCGTTCAAGTAGTTGAAGCCATCTGGAATAATTTGGTTGAAGAAAAGTTTCCCGATCGTTGTCCGGATAAGCTTACCCTTTTGGTCTTCCGTCCAGTTCTTGCCTGGTAAGGAATCGGTATCAATGACCACCCGGGTGTGCAATTCCACATTGCCGCTCTTATAAGCTGTCATCGCTTCATCAACTGAAGAAACAGCTATCCCTTCACCGATAGCCCCAGCACTTTCCATAGTCAGGTAATAGTTCCCTAGAACCATATCCTGAGATGGGGTAACCACTGGCTGGCCATCTTTAGGGTTCAAGATGTGGGTAGCAGCTAACATCAAGATCCGTGCTTCCGCTTGGGCTTCTTCGCCGAGTGGTAGGTGGACCGCCATTTGGTCCCCATCAAAGTCGGCATTATAAGCTTCACAAGCTAGCGGGTGGAGACGGATGGCTTTCCCTTCAACGAGAACAGGTTCAAAGGCCTGGATCCCCAAACGGTGAAGGGTAGGTGCCCGGTTAAGGAGAACAGGGTGTTCCTTGATAATTTCTTCAAGAACATCCCAAACCTTATCGTCTTGGTGCTCAATCATCCGCTTGGCATGCTTCACGTTGGCGGCAATTTCACGGCCCACTAATTCACGCATTAAGAAAGGCTTGAAGAGTTCCAAGGCCATTTCCTTAGGCAGGCCACATTGGTACATCTTGAGCGATGGACCGATGGCGATAACAGAACGGCCAGAATAGTCGACACGCTTACCGAGCAAGTTTTGACGGAAGCGGCCTTGCTTCCCTTTTAACATATGAGATAGGGACTTCAATGGACGGTTCCCAGCCCCAGTAACAGGGCGGCCACGGCGGCCATTATCAACCAAGGCATCCACAGCTTCTTGGAGCATCCGCTTTTCATTTTGAACAATGATGTTTGGCGCATTTAAGTCTAACAAGCGTTTCAAACGATTATTCCGGTTGATCACCCGACGGTAAAGATCGTTCAAGTCAGATGTCGCAAAACGACCCCCATCGAGTTGAACCATTGGGCGGAGTTCTGGTGGAATAACTGGAATAACATCCATAACCATCCACTCTGGATTATTACCGGACTTACGGAAGGCTTCTAGGATATCCAAACGACGGATTGCCCGGGTTCGTTTTTGACCGCGTGCACTGGTTAGGACTTCCTTCAATTCCGCGCATTCCTTCTCCAAGTTAACTTGACCTAAGAGGGTCTTAATAGACTCTGCTCCCATGCCAGCTTGGAAACGGTTGCCGTATTCCATCTTGTATTCACGGAATTCTTTCTCTGATAAGAGTTGCTTGTATTCAAGAGGAGTATCCCCGGCATCTGTCACCACATAAGAAGCAAAGTAAATCACTTCTTCGAGAGCACGTGGGCTCATGTCTAATAAGAGACCCATCCGGCTAGGGATGCCTTTGAAATACCAAATGTGAGTAACGGGTGTTGCCAATTCAATATGGCCCATCCGTTCCCGACGAACTTTAGAACGGGTAACTTCTACCCCACAACGGTCACAAACGACACCCGCATAGCGGATCCGTTTGTACTTCCCACATGAACATTCCCAGTCCTTGGAGGGACCAAAGATACGTTCACAGAAAAGACCGTCTTTTTCAGGTTTTAGCGTCCGATAGTTGATTGTTTCTGGTTTCTTCACTTCACCGTAAGACCAGGAACGAATTTTATCAGGGGATGCTAAACCGATCTTCATACTTTCAAATTTATTAACATCGACCAAGGGGCCAACCTCCCTTTATAATTGCCTCTCGCCTGCTGGGTTGCTCGCCAGCAAGCCTACCTTGTCATTAAAAACGAGAATCACAGTTGGGTGTAGGAACTGCTCATACCCTTCCTAGTTGGGTTCAGGCTAGCAGAAATAGCTCCTCTTCACCAAAATCCATCGAAGGCCTTCAGCCTTCTCTGGCTTTTGGCTCCAGAGGTCTATTTCTACCGCTAGCCTTCTCACCCTTCCTAGTTGGGTTCGGTCTGGCAGCTTTCGTGTCACTTCACAAGTCTCCGCCGCAGTCTTGCAGACTGCTCTGGTGACTTGCTCCAGTGAACGAAAGCTAACCGCCAGCCCTCACACCCTTTAGTCGGGTTCGCAGAGGCAGAAGCTCCTCCACTTCACACGATCGAAACGTGCAAGCATGGCTTGCTCTTTTTCGTTCGTGCTCCAGTGTTAAGCTTCTAAACGCCTCTGCTCACACCCTTCTTTACTCTGCTTCTTTGGCTGTGATTTCTTTGTTGTCTGATTTATCTTCTTTGTCGTCAGTCTTGTCTTCGTTTGTTTCTGTGTTTTCTTTTTTGTCTTCTTTATGGTTGAAATTGTTGGTGTCTTCGTCCATGTCGCGTAGGTCGATTTCTTTGTCGTCGGCGTCGAGGACTTGGATGTCTAGGCCGAGTGACTGTAATTCTTTGACCAGTACGCGGAAGGATTCGGGAACCCCTGGACGTGGGATAGGTTCACCCTTGACGATGGCTTCGTAGGTTTGTACCCGGCCAGTGACGTCATCTGACTTGTAGGTCAAGATTTCTTGGAGGGTGTAGGCTGCCCCGTAGGCTTCCAGTGCCCAAACTTCCATTTCACCGAAACGTTGTCCCCCGAATTGTGCCTTACCGCCCAGTGGTTGTTGGGTAACTAAGGAGTATGGCCCAATTGACCGAGCGTGGAGTTTGTCGTCGACCATGTGGGAAAGTTTCAGGTAGTACATCACACCGACAGAAACCCGGTTATCGAATGGTTCACCGGTCCGCCCATCGTAAAGGACAGTCTTAGCGTCTGAGGCCATGCCGGCTTCTTCAACTGCTGACCAAATGTCTTCGTCCACTGACCCATCAAATACTGGGGTAGCGATCTTAATGCCCATGTTGCGGGCAGCCATTCCGAGGTGGAGTTCCAATACCTGTCCGATATTCATCCGTGAAGGTACCCCAAGTGGGTTCAGCATGATGTCAACAGGGGTCCCATCTGGCATATATGGCATGTCTTCCATTGGGAGAACGAGGGAAACAACCCCTTTGTTCCCGTGACGCCCAGCCATCTTATCGCCGACTTGGATTTTACGTTTTTGGACGATATACACACGAACGAGCATGCTGACGCCTGGTTTGAGTTCATCCCCGTTTTCACGCAGGAAGATCTTCACGTCATTAACGATACCACCACCACCGTGAGGGACACGGAGTGAGGTGTCACGTACTTCACGCGCTTTTTCACCGAAGATGGCGTGGAGTAGGTGCTCTTCTGGAGAAAGTTCGGTTACTCCCTTAGGCGTTACCTTACCTACTAGGATATCTCCATCCTTAACTTCTGCACCGACATAAACAATGCCGCGGTCATCAAGATTCTTCAGGGCATCTTCCCCAACATTAGGGATTTCACGCGTGATTTCTTCTGGTCCGAGTTTGGTATCGCGGGCTTCAGATTCTAATTCATCGATATGGATAGAAGTATACACATCATCCTTAACCAAACGTTCAGAAAGGATAACCGCATCTTCGTAGTTGTAACCATCCCAAGTCATGAAGGCGATTAGTGGGTTTTGGCCCAATGCCAATTCCCCATTCTGCATGGATGGCCCATCAGCTAGGATGTCCCCAGCTTCAACTTCTTCACCAGTCCGAACCAGTGGTTTTTGGTTGTAGCAGGTGGACCCATTTGACCGATGGTACTTGATTAAGCCGTACTTATCGAGGGCGCCATTTTCACGACGGACACGAACTTCGCGGGCGTCAACAAATTCAACTGTCCCAGACTCTTTAGCAATAACAGCTGTCCCTGAGTCGTGGGCCGCCTTGTATTCCATACCCGTCCCGATAAGTGGGGAATTTGGTTGGAGAAGCGGCACCGCTTGACGCTGCATGTTAGCCCCCATTAAGGCACGGTTGGAGTCGTCGTTTTCCAAGAAGGGGATACATGCGGTTGCGACAGCGACTACCTGCTTAGGTGATACGTCCATGTAGTCCACTTGTTCAGGGCTTACTTCGATATTCTCTTCCACATAACGAGCCATTACCTTGTCTGAGGCAAAGGACCCATCTTCGTTTAATTCCGAGTTCCCTTGGGCAATAATGTAATTATCTTCTTCATCGGCGGTTAGGTAATCGATCTTGTCGGTTACTTTGTGGGTATCCCAGCTCACCCGACGGTAAGGGGTTTCGATAAAGCCGTACTCATTGATCTTGGCATAAGTTGCCAGCGAGTTGATCAGCCCGATATTCGGACCTTCAGGCGTTTCGATTGGACACATCCGACCATAGTGGGAATAGTGCACGTCCCGAACTTCATAGCCTGCCCGGTCACGAGTCAAACCACCTGGCCCCAAAGCAGAGAGACGACGCTTGTGGGTCAACTCAGATAGGGGGTTGTTTTGGTCCATGAACTGTGACAGCTGGGAGGACCCGAAGAATTCCTTAATTGCAGCGACCACGGGACGGATATTAACTAATTGTTGTGGGGTCACCGTATCGACATCCTGGGTAGACATCCGTTCCCGAACCACTCTCTCCATCCGTGAAAGACCAATCCGGAATTGGTTCTGTAAGAGTTCACCCACTGAGCGGATCCGGCGGTTACCCAAGTGGTCGATATCATCGGTCTTGCCCAAACCTTCATAAAGGTTCAAGAAGTAGCTGATTGAAGCCATGATATCAGCAACGGTTAAGGCCTTCACATCGTCAGCTGGATTAGCATTGCCAATCACATTGATCACGCGGTCTGGATCATTTGGCGCATAAACCTTCACCACTTGTAGGCGGACAGGCTCTGGCACAACAGCTTGGTCATTCGGATAGATCTCAACCGTATTCGCCCCTTGGTCTAGGGCCTTGCCTAGGCCTTCCATCAGGTCGCGGCTGAGTTCTGTATCCTTAGCGAGTAGAATTTCCCCGGTTTCAGGGTCCACGATATTTTCAGCAAGCACTTGGCCAGCTAAGCGGTGTTTCAAGTCCAGCTTCTTATTGATCTTGTAGCGACCAACTGGTGCCAAGTCATAGCGGTGTGGGTCAAAGAAGCGTGAAACCAGCAAGTTTCTTGAGGATTCTGCCGTCTTTGGTTCACCTGGACGCAGGCGTTCGTAAATATCCTTTAAGGCCTCTTCTGTCCGGGTATCGGATTCATTCTTGTGGAGGTCTTTTTCAATGGTATCTTCGAGGGTCTTGCTAGAGCCGAAGATTTCACGGATCTGATCATCTTGGGAGAAACCTAACGCGCGAACGAGGACAGATAGTTGAATCTTCCGCGTCCGGTCAATCCGTACGTAAGAAATGCCTTTAGCGTCTGTTTCCGTTTCTAACCAGGCCCCACGGTTAGGAATAACCGTTGTCCCGAAAGAGTGGCGGCCGTTCTTGTCTACCTTCTCATTGAAGTAAACCCCTGGTGAACGAACCAACTGCGAAACAATCACCCGCTCAGACCCGTTAACAATGAAGGTTCCGGCTTCGGTCATCAATGGGAAGTCCCCAAAGAAGACTTCTTGGTCCTTGATTTCACCTGATTCCTTGTTGATCAGACGTAGTTTTGCATACATTGGCGCCGCATAGTTGGCATCTTGAGCGCGTGATTCTGAGACATCATACTTAGGCTCTTGGAATTTGTAGTCCACGAATTCTAGGGCCAGCTTCCCTGCATGGTCTTCTATCGGTGAGATATCCTTGAACATGGATACAATCCCATCTTCTAAGAACCATTTATAAGAATCTGTTTGAATTTCAATTAAATCTGGTAGTTCGAGCACTTCGTTGATGCGCGAATAACTCCGGCGAACGCTGTGCTTCCCAAACTTGACATCATGTCCCGACATGTATTGCCACCTCTCTATAAAATAAGCCAGTAAAAGTTTTAAGATTTTATTAAGAATCATAAAAATTGGCCCGGTTTACCCGTTTTTTAGACAAAAAAATAACAAAAGAATCGACACTTTTTTTGCCTTATCTTTTGTTTTAGACCAAATATGCGGGAAATCGGACAATATTTCGACTCCTGCAGATTCCAATAACTATATCATACATATGATAGCAGATTTATCGTCCCAGGTCAAATCTTTTTCCAAAAAAGATTGACAAGTTTGCGAATCAGGCCTACACTAGCCCAATATATAGAAAGCGGGATGGTCATGTACGAAAGCATTACTTATCAAGAAAGCCTTAATACCCCTGATCGAGTCTTTATCGACGTTCGCTCAGAAGCTGAGTATGACAAGGATCACATTCCTGGCGCTATCTCCTTGCCTGTTCTCGACAATGAAACCCGGGCCCAGGTCGGCACCCTATATAAATCAGGCGAAATCCCCCAAGCCAAGCAAGTCGGTATTGAGGCCATGAGCCAAAAATTGCCCCAATACTTTGCCTTTTTGCAGTCCTGCCACCAGGATTTCGCCAAAACTATTCTCTATTGTTCACGCGGCGGCTTCCGGAGCTCTTCCTTAGCGGCCTTGTGCTATAGTCTTGGCCTTCATATTTATAAATTAGACGGTGGCTATAAATCTTACCGCCATGCAGTGATTGACCAACTCGATCAAATTCTCAATCTCGTCCAGCCCATTACCCTCTACGGCTACACCGGAACCGGGAAAACAGCCCTCCTTAACATCCTCCATCAGATGGGCTATCCTGTAGTCGACCTGGAAGCTTGCGCCCAGCACAAGGGCTCTCTCTTTGGCGACCTAAAGAACCGGTCGCACAGTCAAAAGGCCTTCGAAAGCCAGCTTCTCCTACAACTACAAGCCGCCCAAGCTTGCCAAGAAGCGCCCGGTGAATTTCCCGTCTTTATCGAGGGGGAATCGGCCCATATTGGACACTGTGTCCTGCCCAAAAAGCTCCAAGAAGGAATGAAAGCAGGCAAAAAAATCCTCATCGAAGCCCCCATGACACGTCGGGTTGAGATCTTAAAAGCTGACTATCTCAAAGATCAAGTCCCCCCTCAAGCGATCCTAGACCGGCTCAACCGTCTACGCGGACGCTTGTCTGACCAACGAGTCGACGCCTATATCGCGGCCTTCAAGCAAGGGAAGATCGACCAGCTAATCGAAGCCCTCTGTCAGTCCTACTACGATCCCCGTTACCGTTACAAGGCCAAGAATATGTCCAAGCACTATTGCAATCGCGATACCGACCGATGTGCCCGAACCATCGCCCAGGACTTCTTCCCTAAGTCACGTCCCCAATAAAAAAACGTCCAGCCCTCACGGAGGCCCCTTCTTGGCACGGCCTCCATGAGATAAGCTGGACGTTTTTTATTCGTATGATACCGGAAGCTTATTCTTCCCGGTCGCGGATCAGGTTAAAACCTTGCTTGCGCAGGTCATCGATCAAGGCTTCACGCCGGGGCCGGCGATTTTCCATCTTGTCGCCCACTTGTTTAAAGAAACTGTCGACCCGTCGATTGGCATCGCGCAGGTCATAATAAGTCGTCATCTCTTGGTCGTAATCTTCCAAGAGGCTTTCCGCGTCCTCAGGCAAGTGGTAAGTATCCTCAAAGAAACGCAGAGTCTTAGGCATCCTAGGCTTCAATTGAGGGCTCTGGTTAGGTTCCCCGAAGGCCAGGCCTAGGACTGGAGCGGTTAGCGGTGGCAGATCTAAAATATCAATCATTTGTCCCATATTATTCTGGATGCTACCGAGGAAAACAGCTCCCATGCCCAAGGATTCCACCGCATTATTCACATTTTGGGCCATCAATACCGCATCACTATAGCCTTGGAGGAAACGTTCCAACTGATGGGCAGCTAGGTTCTCACGGCCTTCCCGCTCCGCAATCTGTTGGTTGCGGTAGGTGTCCACGAGAAAGATCCAGAGTTCAGGAGCCCGGGCAATATATTCTTGCTTGCCCACTTCAGCGATGGCATGGCGCTTGTCCGGATCCTTCACCCGAATAATTGAAGCCATCTGCATCCCCTCACTCGTTGCTGTCCGCATAGCCACTTCCGCCAATTGGTCAACAATCTCTTCAGGCACCGCTTGATCCTTGAACTCGCGAATCGTCCGGTGGTCCAACTGCTTATCTAGCCATTCATTTGCTGCACACATTACCGTCACTCCTTACTTCTGACTCGAAAGAATCCAATATCCTTTCTTGCGTTCAATTTCTTCCACTTGACCAAAGACTTCTTCCATCTTCTTCCGGGCGCTAAGAGCTCCTTGCTTCTTCTGGATCACTACCAGCAAGAGCCCGCCAGGCAAGAGCTGGTCATAGGCCCCTTCTAGGAACTGATGGACCACTTGCTTGCCGGCTCGGATAGGGGGATTCGTGAAGATCGCCGCAAAGCGCTCGTCTGTAATCTGGTCATAAGCTGACGACCGGCTGATGGCAACATTGGAGACCCCATTCAGGGCCGTATTCTCCTGAGCTAAGTCCAGGGCCCGTTCACTCACATCCACCATACGAATGGTGCGTTCAGGGTATAGACGCCCGAGCACCGTTCCTACTGGGCCATAGCCACAACCTAGGTCGAGGAAGGGACCCTCTGGAAAGTCTAAATGAGCGGTAGTCTCTAATAGCAAGCGTGAACCAAAATCTAAGCGGTCTCGCGAAAAGACTCCACTATCCGTGGTAAAACGAAAGCTCTCCCCAAAAAGCTCCGTCTCATAGGTCTTGAGATCATGAGCCAAGTCACGATTGTCGTCAAAATATTGGTGTGCCATAAGCCAACTCCTTCACTTTTTTCAATTTTATCTTACTAATTATAAGTTTAAATAGCAAGAAAAAACTGTTCTGGCTGACTTCTCCGTCAGCAAAACTTGTCCATAAGAAAAGAGCCCAGTAAGCCGGGCTCTTTATGGTAAAAACTTTTGTAAAAGCTTAGACGACTAACAGATCGCAAACTTTTATTTTCTATTAATAGATGTCTGAAACTTTTCTCTCTTGGTCAATCACAATGTAAAGGTGGCCATTTTCTCCAACTTTAGAAGACATATATTTATTTTCCAAACCGTCTTCATCAACAGGTTCAAAGGGGAAATAAATTTCGCTCTCTTGACCGTCTGACCAAGATAAGGTTACCCATTCAATTCCTCGGTTACGAGTAATGGTTTCAAACATCCCAGTTTCAAGGCCACCTTGGTCAATGGAATCGGATTGGAAAGTATCAGCATCTGGTAAAATTTCCACTTTAAGACTTTCTGCTGGATTAATTTCAAGGATTTCGCCACCGTTGATCCGGCCTAAACTATTCGAAACACGTTTGATCCATAAGTCTCCGATGTGTTCAGCTGAAACTTCCCACTCGCCACCGTTACGGAAATGAAACTTAAATACTTCTGCCTTTCTCATATCTATACCACCTTTTCAATTTTTGTGAATTTTTTCACTACAATTAGTATATAGGAAAAACGATCAAAAATCGAGTATAAAGTCATATTTTATGAAAAAAGATTTTAGGAGCGCTTTCAATAATTGTTCGGAAAGTTTCTTTACACAAAAAGTGGCTAGAAACAAAGCTCCAGCCACTCTTAAAGAAGTCAAAGGAATTTTCTTAAAGGGTCGCCCCTTTTAATCTTTCAGGTCAATGACCATCCGGCCGCGAATTTGGCCTTTTTCCATTTCGTCGAAGATGTCGTTGATGTCTTCCATAGGGCGCATGTGAACTTGGGGAACAACCTTGCCTTCTGCGCCGAATTGGAAGGCTTCAGCCAGGTCTTCTCGAGTACCGACTAGGGAACCAACGACCCGGATACCATCCAAGACCAAACGAGGAATGGAGAGGTCCATGGTGTCGACAGGTAAACCAACTGCCACAACCGTTCCCCCAGCCCGGACCGCATTAACAGCTGAGTCGAAGGCTGCTTTGTTAACGGCTGTCACCACTGCGCCGTGAGCGCCACCGGTTTTTTCTTGGACGATCTTAGCCACGTCATCTGTCTCTGGGTTCAAGCAGATATCAGCTCCAAATTGCTTGGCAAAATCTAATTGGCCTGGGTTAATGTCAACCGCCGCGACCTTCATATTGAAGACATTCTTGGCGTATTGGAGGGCTAGGTTGCCGAGACCGCCCAAACCAAAGAGGACCAGCCATTGCCCCGCACGAACTTGGGATTCTTTGAGGGCCTTATAGGTTGTCACCCCAGCACAGGTAATCGAAGAGGCCTCCGCTGAACCTAAGCCTTCTGGTACTTTAACCGCATAGTCAGCTGTGACGATACATTCTTGGGCCATGCCCCCATCAGCCGTATAGCCAGCATTCTTCACCTGGCGGCAAAGGGTTTCTCGACCGGAGATGCAGTATTCACAGTGCCCGCAGCCTTCGAAGAACCAAGCCACACTCGCTCGGTCGCCTACCTTTAAGGAAGTGACTCCTGGGCCAACTTCCTTCACGACGCCAATTCCTTCATGGCCTAGGACGACACCCGAAACATCGCCGAAATCAGCATTCTTCACATGTAAGTCGGTATGGCAAACCCCGCAACACTCCATATCGAGCAGGGCTTCCCCATATTCTAGAGGTCTGAGCTCTTTATCAACAACTTTAGCTTTATGGTCTTCGGTTGCAACAATTGCTTTCATACTTTCTTCCTCCTTTAATTGCTTAAGACAATTATAAGCAAATCTTGTGAATGAGTGAACACTCTCTATTCAATTGATGAATGAAACTTTATTCCGATGACCACATTTGCATAGTCCCTAATTTTTTCGCATTTAATTCGGCATACCTAAAAATAACTTCTTGCATCGCTTAAAGATAAGCGTATGATATATATGAATGCAAAATCATTTAGTATAGAAAGTGGTGTTCGCTTTGTCAAAAGAAAGTCCCAACCATCATTTATTCGAGCATGCCAATGGCCCTTCCCTAGAAGAGATCAACGGCAGTATCAGCGTCCCCCAAGGCAAGGGCTTCTGGCGCACCCTACTCGCCTATTCCGGCCCCGGTGCCTTAGTCGCTGTGGGTTATATGGATCCGGGCAACTGGTCCACTTCCATTACCGGTGGGCAAAACTTCGGCTACTTGCTCATGTCAGTTATCCTCATGTCCAGCCTGATCGCCATGCTCCTCCAGTACATGGCAGCCAAGCTCGGCATCGTCACCCAAATGGACCTGGCCCAAGCCATCCGCGCCCGAACCTCCCGCCCTTTAGGCTTCATTCTCTGGATCATCACGGAACTTGCGATTATGGCAACCGATGTGGCAGAAGTCATCGGGGCAGCCATTGCCCTCTACCTCCTCTTCCATATCCCCATGTTCCTAGCTGTCCTGATCACAGTCTTCGACGTCCTCCTGCTCTTACTCCTCAGCAAGGTCGGCTTCCGTAAGATCGAAGCCTTGGTCGTCTGCTTAATCTTTGTGATCTTATTTATCTTCGTCTACCAAGTCGCCCTCTCTAAACCTGACTGGGCGGCGCTCTTGGAAGGCTTCATCCCAACTGGTAAAAGTTTCGCCAGAGAACCTGAAATTGGCGGCCAGACGCCCTTAACCGGCGCCCTTGGAATCATCGGGGCTACCGTGATGCCCCATAACCTCTACCTCCACTCTGCTGTCTCCCAAACCCGGCAGATTGACCACCAAAAGCCCCAAGCCATCCAATCGGCGATCCGTTTCACTACTTGGGACTCCAATATCCAATTAACCCTGGCTTTCTTTGTTAATGCCTTACTCCTCATCATGGGGGTTGCAGTCTTTAAGACTGGCACGGTCACTGACCCCTCCTTCTTCGGCCTTTACCAGGCCCTCTCCCAACCGGACGCTATGGCAACGGGACCCCTGGCGGCTGTTGCGCGGACGGGCCTCCTCTCTACCCTCTTTGCCCTGGCCCTCTTAGCCTCTGGACAGAATTCAACCATCACTGGGACTCTCACTGGCCAAGTTATCATGGAAGGCTTTATCCATATGCGGATGCCAATCTGGGCCCGTCGTTTAACCACCCGCTTGCTCTCTGTGATTCCGGTCATTATCTGTGTCTGGGTGACCCAGGGCCAGTCCACGGTTGAAGAGCACACTGCCTTGAATAATCTCATGAATAATTCCCAAGTCTTTTTAGCCTTCGCCCTCCCCTTCTCCATCGTCCCCTTGCTCATGATGACTAACAATAAGCTGGAGATGAAGGGACGCTTTAAAAACTCCCTAATTATCAGCGGGCTAGGCTGGCTGTCCGTTGTGAGCTTGACCTATCTCAACTTAATCGGCCTGCCCCAACAATTCGAAGCCTTCTTAGGTGACCAAGCCAGCGCCACAGCCATCTCCTGGTCCCACCAAGTCGCTTACCTCGTCATTGTCCTTGTTCTCGCCTTGCTTGCCTGGACTATCATCGGCATCCACCAAGGAGAAAAACGCCTCCAAGCCAAACACCAAAGTTTATTGCCTGCTAGTCATGAAAGGATGACCAACCATGAATAAGATGACCTTTGACCGTATCCTCGTCGCAGTGGACGGGTCCAAGGAAGCCCAAAAAGCCTTCCACTATGCTATCAACCTGGCCCGGGACAAAGGCTGTCCCCTCAGTATCGCTTCAGTCTTCGAAGCCGGTCAACTCAATGTTTATGAAGCCCTCGACCCCAAGGAACTCCAGGGCAAACGTCAAGCCTTTTTGGACCAGGTTGCTGGCTACCGGGCCCAGGCAGAAGCAGCAGGCCTCCCAGAGATCCAGTGCTTAGTTGCTGAGGGCGGCGACCCCGCTAAGGTTATTATCAAAGACCTCCTCCCAACCAGCCAAGCCGACCTGCTCATCATCGGCAGCCATGGCGATGCCCAACTCAGCGATTACTTTGGCAGCCATGCGACTTATTTGGTCAAGCACGCCCCTATCCCTGTCCTGGTCTACCGCTAGGCCGGGCCTGGAATAGCCTAGTCCATCTCTTTTTAACCGACGAACGTTTTCAAAAACCTGTTCCAAAAGTCAGCCCTGACATCCACTTCACGAACTATGTCCAATCGTTTGCAAACGATTGGACATAGTTCGCTCCAGTGGTTCAGGCCTGAACGACTTTTGTCACACTCTCTTCTTTTCCGATCAAGGGTGATTTTTTCACTTTTCCCCTTGACTTTGGTCAAATGACCCGTTATTATATTAACAAATCCTAATAAAGATTAAAATTCTATGAGAGTAGTACTTCTTTTTAACGGACAGGGAGTCGTTATTGATTGAGAACGCGGCATTAAAAGAAGGAATGGACTCATTAAAGGAACTTACAACGCCTCGGCTATTAGTAAGTTACGGAAGCTTGAACCGTTAGCTCCAAGCACGTATGTTAGTACGTGAGCAAAGTGGGTATTTTTGCGTAGGCAAATACCAATTTGGGTGGTACCGCAGGAAACTGATTCTTCAGACTCTTGTCCCTTGTAAGGGACAGGAGTCTTTTTATTTAGTCTGATTTAATTTATTTATACTTTTTAAAAATAGGAGGAAACAACCATGACAACAGCAACAAAAGTGAAAACAGCCATTAAAGAAGTCGTCGCCGGCAATAACCTCGATTATCAATTATCCGAAGATATCATGAAAGCCATCATGGGTGGTGAGGTAAGTGATGTGGAAATCGCAACTTTACTGACCGCGCTCCGGCTCAAGGGCGAATCGATCGATGAAATTTCTGCCTTCGCTGATGTCATGCGGGCTTTCGCAACCCAAGTCGAACACCCGACAGATTCCCTAGACATTGTGGGCACTGGGGGGGACGGCGCCAATACCTTCAATATCTCAACCACCTCATCCTTCGTCATTGCCGCAGCAGGCATTTCTGTGACCAAGCACGGCAACCGCAGCGCCTCCAGTAAGTCAGGGAGCGCCGACTGTATGGAACAATTAGGCATCCAGCTGGACCTTTCCGCTGACGAAGCTGAGGAGGTCCTAGAAAAGACAGGCATGACCTTCCTCTTTAGCCAGAAATACCACCCTGCCATGCGCTATGTGGCAGGTCCTCGCCGGCAAATGGGGATCCGCACCGTCTTCAACATCCTCGGCCCACTGGCTAATCCGGCCAACTGCAACTATCAAATGCTGGGCGTCTACGACTCCGCTCTGATCGAACCCTTGATCCAAGTCCTGAAGAAACTCGGCCTTAAACGGGCCATGGTCTTCTCCGGTGACGACGGCTTGGATGAAATCACCCTCACCACCACCAGTCACGTCGCCACCCTGCGCGATGGCGAGATCAACTACTTCGTCTTCGACCCCAAGGACTACGGTTTTGACTATTGTCGGCTAGAAGACTTGGTCGGTGGCGAACCCGCCGAGAATGCGCAAATTACCCGCGAAATCCTCCAAGGCACGCGCCAAGATGCCAAGTCCGATACCGTCCTTCTCAATGCCGGACTGGCCATCGCCCTCGTTAAAGACGGCTATAGCCTAGGGGACGGTATTGAAGAAGCCCGCCTGCTCATCCAATCTGGAGCTGCTGCTAAGAAATTAGAAGAAGTTATCCAAGCCAGCCAAACCGTTTAAGGAGGTTCCTATGATACTCGATGACATTGTCCAAAAGCGCAAAATCCGCTACCAGGAGCGAATGGCCCAAAAGCCCCTAGCTGAATTAGAAGCCGCCTGCCAAGCTATCGACCTCAGCCAAGAAGCGCCCTTTCCCTTCTATAATAGCCTCAGCCAAAAGGCCCGCTTTCACTTTATCTGTGAATGCAAGAAGGCTAGCCCTTCAAAAGGCCTGATCCAGGCAGACTACCAGCCTGCTGACATTGCCCAGACCTACCAAGCGGCTGGGGCCTCAGCCATCTCCATCTTAACCGAACCCGACTTCTTCCAAGGATCCGACCAAGATTTCCAAGCTGTCCGCCAAGCCACTAGCTTGCCCCTCTTACGCAAGGACTTTATCTTCACGGCCTACCAAATCTATGAGGCTAAATTACTAGGCGCCAATGCCATCCTCCTAATCGTCTCTATCCTGAATGACGAGGACCTGGCCCACTTCCAAAAAATGGCCCATGACTTAAACCTAGACGCCCTGGTCGAATGCCACGACCTAGAAGAAATCGAGCGGGCCAAGGCCATCGGGGCACGGATCATCGGGGTCAATAACCGCGACTTAAAAACCTTCACCGTAGACCTGGACAATACCCAGCGCCTCCGCCAGCACGTCCCTGAAGATATTGTTTTTGTTGCTGAGAGCGGCGTTTCCCAGCGTGACCAAGTTGCCCACCTAGAAGCCGGCAAGGTGAACGCCCTACTTATTGGCGAAACCTTGATGCGGGCTGACAACAAGGGCCAGGTCCTCTCCCAACTGCGAGGTGATTTCCATGACTAAACTCAAATTCTGCGGCCTCAAAACTTTAGACGATGTCGCCATCTGCAATGAGCTCAAGCCGGACTATGTTGGCTTCATCCTAGCCGAAAGCAAGCGTCGGATTGACCAAGCGACCGCCCAAGAGCTCCGCCAAGCCCTGGACCCAGATATTCCCTGTGTCGGCGTCTTCGTCAATGAAGACCAAGAGACCATCCAAGCTTATGTCGACGCCGGCATTGTCCAAGTTATCCAGCTCCACGGCGACGAAGACCGGGCCTATATTGACAAGCTGCGCCAGCTATGCCAGGCGCCCATTATCAAAGCTCTGGCCATTAAGAATAAGGATTCCTTCCAAGTCGACCTAGCTTGCGATGCCTACCTCTATGATGCCTATAACAAGCATGTCCGTGGCGGCAGCGGCCAGGCCTTTAACTGGGACCTGATCAGTGCCCGCCCAGACAAGCACCGGGCCAAAGCCTTCTTCCTCGCGGGTGGGCTCAATGCTAGCAATCTAGCAGAAGCCATCCGAACGACCCAGCCTGAGGTCGTCGATATCTCCTCAGGCATTGAAGGTGCAGACGGTCACAAGGACTACGACAAGGCCAAAGCGATTTGTCAGATTGTCCGCTCTATCTCATAAGACTCAGCCATGAATGAAAGGAATTATACGATGACAAAAGAGAGTTATTTTGGTAAACACGGGGGCTATTTTGTCCCAGAAACCCTCATGAACGCCTGCCTAGAGCTTGAAGAAGCCTTCGACCACTTCATCCACGACCAGGACTTCCTCGACAACTACCAGCGCCTGCTCAAAGAATATGCCGGCCGCCCTTCCCTCCTCTACTATGCCGACCGCTTGACTAAAGACCTAGGCGGGGCCAAGGTTTACTTGAAACGCGAAGACCTCAACCATACCGGCGCCCACAAGATCAACAACGCCCTCGGTCAAGCCCTGCTCGCTAAAGCCATGGGGAAGACCCGCTTAATCGCTGAAACAGGGGCCGGCCAGCACGGGGTGGCCACCGCAACAGCCGCTGCCCTGCTTGACATGGAATGCGTGGTCTATATGGGTAAAGAAGATACCGAGCGCCAGGCCCTCAACGTATACCGGATGGAACTTCTGGGCAGTAAGGTCATTGCCGTTGAAAGCGGGACCCAGACCCTGAAGGATGCCGTTAACGAGGCGCTCAAGGACTGGAGCGCCAACTTCGAAAATTCCCACTATTGTATTGGGTCGACTATGGGCCCCCACCCCTTCCCAACCATCGTCCGCGAGTTCCAACGCGTGATCAGCCGGGAAGCCCGCCAACAATTCCTCGACCAAACCGGTAAGTTACCCGACATGGTCTTCGCCTGTGTCGGCGGTGGGTCCAATGCCATCGGTTCCTTCTATGAATTTCTTAATGACGAAGAGGTCCAACTCTACGGCGTTGAAGCAGCTGGTAAAGGCATCCACACCGAACGAACTGCAGCGACGATCGCCACCGGCAAGGAAGGTATCTTCCATGGCATGAAGTCCTACTTCTGCCAGGATGAAGACGGGCAAATTGCCCCCGTCTATTCCATTTCTGCCGGCCTCGACTACCCAGGCATTGGCCCTGAACATGCCCACTTCCACGATACCGGGCGGGTGAACTATGTCCCTGCTACTGATGACGAAGCAGTTGCTGCCTTCGAATACCTCTCCCGGCTCGAAGGGATTATCCCTGCCATCGAGAGCGCTCATGCGATCGCCTACGCCCTCAAAGTTATCCCCACACTCAACAAAGACCAGAGTGTAATGATCACCCTATCCGGCCGCGGTGACAAAGACGTGGCCGCCATCGCCCGCTATAAAGGAGTAGAAATCTATGACGACTAAGCCAAGTACCCAACGCATCCAAGCCGCCTTTGAAACCAAGGCTTTCATCCCCTTCATCACCTGTGGCGACCCTGATCTGGCCACTACCGAAGCCGTAGTTGACAGCCTCATCGCTGCTGGCGCTAAAATCGTAGAATTAGGGATCCCTTTCTCCGACCCCATCGCTGAAGGCGAGACCATCCAAGCCGCAGACGAACGCGCCCTGTCTAAGGAAGTCAAACTCGACCAAATTTTCGACCTCGTCCGCCGCATCCGCCAAAAGCATGACACCCCCTTGGTCTTCATGACCTATGCCAACCCCATCTTCGCTTACGGCACCGACCGCTTCATGGAAAAAGCAGCTGACGCGGGCATCGATGGCGTCATCATCCCCGACGCCCCCTATGAAGAAAAAGGGCTTTTCCAGGCTGCCTGTGATCAGCACGGCATCACCCTGATCTCCATGGTTGCCCCTTCCAGTAAGGAACGGATCCAAACCATCGCTGGCGAAGCAGAAGGCTTCCTCTACCTCGTCTCTAGCCTAGGAGTAACTGGTGTCCGCCAAAACATCCAAACCGATATCCCAAGCATTGTTCAGAGTATCCGCCAGGCTACAAATATCCCGGTGGCAGTTGGCTTCGGCATTGCCAGTCCTGACCAGGCTCGGGAAATGTCTCAGGCATCAGACGGCGCCATCATCGGCTCTGCCATTGTCAAACTCATCGCCAAGCACGGCACAGACAGCGCCCCAGTCGTCGAAGCCTATGCCAAAGAAATCGTCCAAGCCATTCAAGGCTAAATCAAAATAACACAAAAACACTGCCAGAAGCTGCCGCTGACCCTCTAGAAGGTTCCTAAGCAGCAGGAGCAGTGTTTTTTGCTTTTGACTTGTCGTACAAGATTTATGAAGTGCTAGCTATACACACTTGGAGGCTTCAATTGTGGGCTAACTTTTGCCAACACACACTCGGCGGGCTCAAGTGTGGGCTCCCCTTTGCCAACACACACTCGGCGGGCTCAAGTGTGGGCTCCCCTTTGCCAACACACACTCGAAGCTTCTATTTGTGTATTAGACATCTTGCTCGCATCCTTTAAGAAAGAGAGTGTGACAAAAGTTGATCAGGCCTGAATCACTGGAGGCCGTTTTTGAAAAATGTTCGTAATTAAAAAAGAGGCTGGAACTTTTGTCCCAGCCTCCTTCATGATCCGAAGTAGATTATTTAAGTTCTGCTGAACCGCCAGCTTCTTCGATAGCTGCTTTAAGGGCTTCTGCTTCTTCTTTAGGAAGAGCTTCTTTAACAACAGCTGGAGCGCCGTCAACTAATTCTTTAGCTTCTTTCAAGCCAAGACCAGTTGCTTCACGAACTGCTTTGATAACTTTGATCTTAGCAGCGCCTGCGTCTGTTAATTCAACGTCGAAGTCAGTTTTTTCTTCAGCAGCGCCTGCGTCAGCACCAGCACCTGCAGCAGCTACAGGAGCAGCAGCAGAAACGCCGAATTCTTCTTCAATAGCAGATACTAAGTCTGCTAATTCTAAGATTGATGATTCTTTTAAATCAGCAATGATTTGTTCAATGTTTAAAGCCATTTTTTATTCCTCCATTTTTTAAATAATTTGTTTGGATCTAGGCAGCCAAATAATTAAGCTGCGCCTTCTTCTTCTGCTTTTTGGTCTTGTACAGCTTTGACTGCATATGCCACGTTGCGGACAGGTGCTTGCAATACAGATAAGAGCATTGAAAGTAAGCCTTCGCGACCTGGTAGGGAAGCAATCTTGCTGATTTCTTCTTTAGTTAAGGTTTTGCCTTCGATGACGCCGCCTTTTAATTCTAAAGCTTCTGCTTCTTTAGAGAAGTTCTTCAAGATACGTGCAGGTGCAACTGCGTCGTCTTCACCAAATGCTACGGCAGTAGGGCCTTGGAAGACTTCTTCGTGGTATTCAACACCTAAAGTGTCTAAGGCACGACGCATCATCGTATTTTTGATAACTTTGAATGATACATTTTCTGCACGTAATTGGCTACGCAATTCAGTTGCTTCTTGAACAGTTAAACCTAAGTAGTCAACAACGATGATTGATTTTGCATTCTTAATACGGTCAACCAATACGTTAACTTCTTCTTGTTTCTTAGCAATTGCTTGTTCGCTCAATTATTTCACCTCCATAAGATTAATCAGAGTTTCTATTGCCAGGCAATAAAAAAACTCCATGTCACTGAAGACATAGAGAACTATCTAACACCTGATGCGGTGAATCTCGATCTCCCTCGGTTAGAAATTAAGGCTCGGGCCACTAACTGTCTTCGGTAAGTATTGAATTATTTTCAACTATTGCATGATAGCATGCCTAAATTAAAAAAGCAAGGATTATTTTGAGATTTTTCAGCTAAATTTAGAAGAGATTATAAAGAGGCAGCAGGAGGATAGGCATAAAAATTGCTGGGATCTGATTGGTTACCCGGATGTCGGTAATTTCCAGCATATTCAAACCCAGGCCAACCAGGATAATGGAACCAGCCCCGGACATCTCTGCCACCACAGCTGGCGTCAGGTAAGGCGCAATCCAGGCAGCTAGGGTCACCAGGCCACCTTCGTAGACCAAGACAGAGAGCGCCGCAAAAGCAGCCCCAATCCCGTAAGTTGAGCCGAAGATAAGCGAACTCACCGCAACAATTACCGACTTGGTATAGAGCAGGCTGTGGTCGCCGTTCAGACCAGATTGGAGGGCTCCAAGCACGGTCATCGCCCCCACACAGATGACCAAGCTGGCCGTCACGAAGCCCTCCGCAAAGAGCGAAGCCTCTTCCCCACTAGCCACCTTGTTTTGGATCGCCTTACTCCCCCGGTCTAGGGCTCCTTCAATATTAATGAACTCACCGATAATGGTCCCTAATAAGAGACTCATTAATAGTACAATTAAATTCTTAGAATCACTGGCCCCGGAAATTCCCAGATAGAGCACGACAACCCCGATCATCTGCATGCAAGCCTTCCGCACTCGCTCCGGCAGGCACTCACCAATAAAGTGCCCAACCACGGCAAAAACGACCAGCACCAGGGCCTCAACAATTACACCTTTATACATAATAACCTCCAAGTATTCAATAGATCTATTTTACGCTGTTTCCAGACGAAGGTAAACCCGAAGCCATTATTCTCATTATATTCTTAACTTTAATCAGGGTGTGAGGGAGCGCGGGTAGAAGTGGACCTCTGGAGCAAAGAGCCAGAGAAGACGGCAAGTCTTCGGCGGATCTTTGTGAAGAGGAGCCACTTCTGTGCGACCGAACCCGACTACAGGGTGTGAACAAGAGCGGGTAGACTTGAATGATTGGAGGCTCATCAAAAAAGGCTGACGCCAGTCAGACGTTTTGATGAGCTGAAATCACTTCAAGTCTGCTCTTGTGAACTCGACTAGGCAGGGTGTGAGCAGAGGCGTTCAGAAAGGAATGACTGGAGGCAAAAGGGATAAGAGCGGCTTTAGCCGATCGTTCCCATTTGCTGAAGTCACTTC
>NZ_JASPDS010000016.1:0-41799 GCF_030230715.1 Aerococcus sp. UMB1112A
CAGAAACTGCCACATCGCAAGAGAAGATACAGTATCTTAGCCAGAAACTGCCACATCGCAAGAGAAGATGCAGTATCCTGGCCAGAAACTGCCACATCGCAAGAGAAGATGCAGTATCTCGGCCAGAAACTGCCACATCGCAAGAGAAGATACAGTATCTTAGCCAGAAACTGCCACATCGCAAGAGAAGATGCAGTATCTCAGTCAGAAACTGCCACATCGCAAGAGAAGATGCAGTATCCCATCTTTCAGTTAGCCAATCCAGAGGGCTAAACATCTCCAAACGGCATTAGCAAGTGAAATGATGGCGAATCGCGTTTCTAAACGGTATTAACAAAGGAGATAGTGCCGGTTTCTAGCCAGCAGCGTCCTTTTTGTCAAAAAATATGCACCTAACATGAAGACTAAGATCAAGCAGGGCAGCGCCGTTTTTTATTGGGGCTGGAAGGGATCTGTGCTATACTTTAAGCAAATTATCCAATGAAGATGGAGGGGTTGTGTGTTAACAGGTAAACAGATTGCAGTGGTTGTGACCGGGGGGATTGCGGCTTATAAGGTGCCGGGCTTGGTGCGGCGCTTGATCAAGGCGGGGGCTTCGGTGCGGGTGGCCCTGACGCCGGCTGCAGAACGCTTCGTGACGGCGGAGACCTTGGAAGTTCTGACCAAGTATCCAGTCTTAAGAGAAGGGGCGGCCTATCCTGATCCGGTGGCCCATATTGCCTTGGCGGACTGGGCGGACTTGAGCGTGGTGGTGCCGGCGACTGCCAACAGCCTGGGGAAAATGGCTCAGGGGTTGGCGGACAACGAGGCACTGAGCAGTCTATTGGCCAACCAAGGATCGATCGTCTTCGTGCCAGCTATGAATCATAAGATGTGGGCCAATCCGGCGGTCCAAAGAAATGTGGCCCGCCTGAGAGCAGATGGGCATTACGTCCTGGAACCTGGCTTTGGCTTCCTGGCTGAGGGCTATGAGGGCAAGGGGCGGATGCCGGAGATTGAAGAAATTTATGCCGGAATTGAGGCCTTCTTTGCCTGCCAAAATCTCGACCAGCCCCTGGACCTGACTGGCCAACGTCTAGTCATCAGCGCCGGGGGAACGGAGGAACCGATTGACCCGGTCCGCTACCTATCCAATCGCTCGTCGGGGAAGATGGGAACAGCCCTCGCCCATGTGGCCCTCCTGGCTGGCGCTCAGGTGACCCTGGTCCAGACTCCCTCGGCTCAAACGCTGCCAGTCCTGCCGGGGATCGAATGCCGCCAGGTCACGACCGCCCAAGAGCTCTACACGGCTATGCATGAGGAGATCCAGAGCGCGGACATCCTCGTGATGGCAGCGGCTGTGAGCGACTACCGGGCCGCCCAAGCCGCTGACCAAAAGATTAAAAAGCAAGACCAAGACCAGGGCCTACGCTTAGAATTGGCAGAAAACCCAGATATCCTGGCCAGCCTGCCTAAAGACAAGGCCTATGTCATTGGCTTTGCGGCGGAGACCCAGCATGTCGTGGACTATGCCCGGCAAAAACTTGAGAAGAAGGGCGCCCATATGATTGTCGCCAACGATGTCAGCCAGGCTGGCATTGGTTTTGCGAGCGAGGACAATGCGGTCCAGATCGTGACCCCGACGGACGTCCTGGCAGTGGCCAAGCAGTCCAAGTACGGCATCGCCGCCCAGATCTTGGCCCAAGCCATAAAGGAAAGAAAATAAGCACTCAGCACAAGGAGGTTCTTTTGTATGAAGACACTCAAAGCTTTGAAAGTATGCAATTTCTTACCGCTAATTTACTTTGGACTTCTTAGCCTGACCTTCGCTGGCCTACCAGCTGTCGCTTCTATCATAGGAGAAGAGGGCTTCATGGATATGGTTGTTGGACTGGCCTTCAGCTTGGCTCTCGGGTCAGGGCTCTTTGTGGGGGTTTGGACCTTACTGAGTCTGGCCCTGACCGCCTGGCACTTCATCAATCGGAGAGGGGCTAAGCCGCGTCCTCTCTACCGCCAGACCATCCTCACCGTCATATTGGCCGCCCTGTATTTTGCGAGTTTTGGCATTGAAGACCGACTCTTAGCGATCTTTGGCCAAGACAAGACCTGGCCGCTGAACCTCATTTACTTGGTCATTCTCATCTTATCCCTTGTCCTCGCTTGGCCACATAATCGGTCGCTAGGTTAAATCAATAAAAAGGCTGGAGCTTTTGCAGTTCCAGCCTTTTCTTGTATCGAAGTGAAGTGATTCTTAAACAGTCTATATTTTGTTATTTCATTAAACGGCCGTATAACCGCCATCGACCTTGATGTCGGTCCCTGAGATAAAGGACGCATCGTCAGAAGCGAGGAAGAGGATAGCAGCAGAAACTTCATCGACTTCTCCCATGCGGTTAATCGGATGCAAGCTCGCTAATTTTTCACGAATTTCGGGAGCAACGGTTTCTGTCAGAGGTGTATTGATATAACCAGGGCAGACCATGTTGCAGCGGATCCCTTCTTCCAAGTAATCGGTTCCCACCTGCTTGGTCAACATTTGGATACCGCCCTTAGTGGTGGCGTAGGCCGTTAAGCCTTGACGTGCCACGTGGGAGTGAATGGAGCCAATATTAACGATAGCACCCCCGCCACCTTGGCTTAGAAATTGTTCGACAGCAAATTTATTCGCGTAGAAGGCCCCATCGAGGTTAATGGCCCGCACTTTTTTGTAATCTTCGACTGAGAGGTCGGCAATCTTCGCTTCAATATTAATTCCCGCATTGGCTACCATGACATCTAGCTTGCCGAAGTGGTCAACAGTCTTTTGAATTAATTCGCGGTTGTCAGTCTCTTGGCCAGAGTCAGCTTGGATAAAAATAGCCTCGCCCCCAGCTGCCTGGATCTCGTCAACAACGCGCTGGCCTTCTTTTTCATTAATATCAGCCACAACGACTTTAGCAGATTCGGCAGCGAAAGACTTGGCAGCATCTTCACCAATACCAGAGGCTGCCCCGGTAACGATAACCACTTTATCAACAAAACGATTATAAGACATCAAACATTCCTCCTTAGTTTACATAGGATAATTTCATTCTTACATCCTACATTTCCACCATAAAATAAAGGCTTACAATTGTAAAATATTTTTAATCCGAAATATCTTACACCTATATACCAAAAAGCGATCAAGCAAGTTTGAAAAAAACTAGCTGCCTCTGTTAGCGAGTGAGTTGCCGGTACTTGCGAGTGAGGACTCTGTTAGCAACTAGGAAGCCGATAACTTGTAAATCAGGCCTCCATTAGCAAGTAGGCTGTCGGCAACTTGCGAATGCGGCTTCCATTAACAAGTTGAACCTCTACTAGGCAAGCTCCCACACCCTCACCATAAAGAAAACAAGCTAGCCAGGGTCTGGCTAGCTTGTTGATCCTTCATCCTTAAAATTCTTCTCCCAATACAAATGAGTTCTCGTCGAGGGAGAAGGGGTTGTCTTGGTTGATGTGGTCGTAGTAGAGGATGCCGTTGAGGTGGTCGATTTCGTGTTGGAGGACGATGGCGGGGTAGCCTTTGAAGCGTTTTTTGTGCTCATTGCCTTCCAAGTCTTGGTAGCGGAGGGTGATGCGCGCATAGCGAGGCACATAGCCAGGGACGTCTTGGTCGACGGACAGGCAGCCTTCGCCGCTCGGTAGGGCCACTTTTTCTAGGGAGTGGCTGAGGATGCGCGGGTTGCAGACGACTTCTTCCATTATAATCTTGCCGTCTGGGTCTTCCAGGTCAGGGATCAGGACGGCGGTCATTTGCTTGGAGACATTGACTTGGGGAGCAGCCAGGCCTACGCCTGCACGGAGGCCGTACTTTTCAGCGATTTCTTCATCTTGGCTGTTGTGCAGGTAGTCCATTAAGTCTTGGGCGAAGGCGCGGTCCTCGTCAGTCAGAGGGAAGGTCACTTTCTCAGCGGTTTTGCGCAGGGTGGGGTGGCCGTCCCGGATAATATCATCCATTGTAATCATATTGATATAACATCCTTTCTAGTCTAGTAAATGTCTTCCCCTCATTATACCGTTAAAGCCGGGAAATGTTTAGCGCTTTTGCTTAATATTTAAGGCGAAAAAAACAGCTCGCGAAAAAGCTTTCAAAGGATTAGGCCGTGTAAACGCTTAAAACAGGCTACTTTGCTCCTTGTCCTAGATGAGACTATAACAGATGATCCAAAATGATTGGTACAGTTAAATGATTTAATTTACGAATAAGAACAAAAATCGCATTTAAAGGCCTGAGATCATAGGCTTGTCATAAGAACAAACTTTGTGAAAAAAGGCTCAAAGTATAGAAAAGACAGCCTTTTCATTAATTTTTCTGTACTATAAAAGAACTTTTGCTTGGACAAGCTATAAGACTTGCTTTTTATACGCTAAAATGATACTTTATAACAGAGGGCTGCATTTAATTGATACAGAATTGAATGCACTTGATTTATTACTGAAAGAATTTCAATTATAAGAGAGGAATGATTATAAATGGCTAAACAACCAGTAGATTATGCTGCGCAGTTGGAAGCAATTGACGAGCTTTTCCCAATGGTTCGTATCTTAGACGAAGAAGGGAAAGTCGTTAATGAAGAGATTATGCCTGATTTATCAGACGATGAATTAGTTGAATTAATGAAACGGATGGTGTTCTCTCGGACGCTTCACGAACGTTCTATGGCTCTCGCTAAGCAAGGACGTTTAGGTTTCTACGCACCTACCTATGGGCAAGAAGCTTCCCAAATGGCGAGCTCTTATGCTTTCGAAGAAGGTGACTGGTTATTCCCAGGCTATCGTGACGTTCCTCAATTAATCGCTAAAGGCTTGCCTATCTACAAGGGCTTCCTCTGGTCACGTGGACACGTTGAAGGGAACGACTACCCTGAAGACCTACATGCGATGCCACCACAAATCATTATCGGTGCTCAATTAATCCAAGCTATGGGTAATGCTGTTGGCCAAAAATTAAATGGTTCCGACAATGTGACTTATGTCTACACTGGTGACGGTGGTTCATCCCAAGGTGACTCTTATGAAGGCTGGAACTATGCAAGCCGCTACAAAGCACCAATCGTATTCTTCATCCAAAACAACGGTTTCGCAATCTCAACCCCACGCGAAAAACAATCCGCTGCTAAGACCTTAGCTCAAAAAGCTGTGGCAGCAGGTATCCCAGGGGTACAAGTTGACGGTAACGACGCCCTAGCTGTTTACGCTGTAGCTAAACAAGCACGTGAATATGCCGCTGCTGGTAATGGTCCTGTCTTGATTGAAACCATCACCAACCGTTTAGGTGCTCACTCAACATCAGGTGACAACCCTAAACTTTACCGGACTGATGAAGATATCGAACTATGGACCGGCCGTGAACCTCTCTTACGTATGCGTAAGTTCATGGAAGACAAGGGTCTATGGAATGAAGACATGGAAACTGAATATGTTGACCAAGTGAAAGAAGAAATCAAAGAAGCGATTCAAAAGGCAGAAGCTGCCCCACAACAAAAAGTTTCTGATTTCTTGAAGAACATGTTCGAAAACCCTGGTCAAAACATTAAAGAACAAATCGAACAATATGAAGCAAAGGAGAGTGAATAAGCATGGCTAAAAAGAACAACCGCAACAAAACAATGGTTGAAGCCGTTACAGAAGCGTTAGACCAAGAAATGGCACGCGATGAAAAAGTCTTAATCTTTGGTGAAGATGTGGGTAAAAACGGCGGTGTATTCCGTGCCACCACAGGCTTATACGACAAGTATGGTGAAGACCGTGTCAGCGATACACCTCTATCCGAATCAGGTATTGGTGGTTTAGCCATTGGTTTAGCTCTTCAAGGCTTCCGTCCTGTTATGGAAATCCAATTCTTCGGTTTCGTATTCGAAGTTATGGACTCCATCTCTGGTCAAATGGCACGTACCCGTTACCGTATGGGTAGCACCCGCCATATGCCTATTACCGTTCGTTCACCATTCGGCGGGGGCGTTCACACACCTGAAATGCACGCGGACTCCCTTGAAGGCTTAATGGCCCAATCTCCAGGTCTTAAAGTGGTTATCCCATCAAGCCCATACGAAGCAAAAGGTCTCTTGACCGCTTCTATCCGCGACAATGACCCAGTTGTCTTCTTAGAACACATGAAACTTTACCGGTCATTCCGTGAAGAAGTTCCAGAAGAACAATATGAAATTGAATTGAACAAGGCCAATGTTGCCCGCGAAGGTAATGATGTGACTGTCATTGCTTACGGCTACATGGTGCGTGAAGCATTGAAGGCTGCTGAAGCCCTTGAAAAAGACGGCATCTCAGCTGAAGTTATCGACTTACGTACCGTTCAACCTCTAGATATGGAAACCATCGGGGCTTCTGTTGACAAGACAGGCCGTGTGGTAATGGTTCAAGAAGCTCAACGTCAAGCAGGCGTGGGTAACCAAGTGATTGCTGAAATTTCACAACGCAATATCTTGAGCTTAGAAGCACCTATCCAATTCGTATCTGCTGCAGATACTGTCTTCCCATTTGGTTTAGCTGAAAACGTTTGGTTACCAAATGCTGAAGATATCCAAGAAGCAGTGAAGAAAGCAACTGAATTCTAATTGATTAAGGACGCTTGGTAGCGGTTAGGGCAACTTAACCGCTCTGAGCTTTATCATTTCAGGATAGTTTAGACAGGTATTGAGAGATAGAAGGGAAGAACTCAAACTATGGCTTACATTTTTAATATGCCCGATGTCGGCGAAGGTATGGCAGAAGGCGAAATCGTTGCATGGGACGTCAAAGTCGGCGACGAAGTCCAAGAAGAAGATACACTCGTTGAGATCCAAAACGATAAATCCGTTGAAGAAATTACCTCTCCTGTAACAGGGAAAGTAACCAAGCTTTACTATGAAGAAGGCGACTTGGCAATGGTTGGTGAACCATTGATCGCATTCGAAGGCGAAGGCTTAGAAGACAACGAAGCTGAAGCAGCACCTGCTTCAACACCTGAGTCTCCAGCCCAAGAAGAAAAAGCTGAAGATCCAGCACCAGCAAGCAATGGTGGCGGCTCTTACTACAAATTCCGCTTACCAGACGTTGGTGAAGGTATGGCAGAAGGCGAAATCGTTTCTTGGTTAGTTTCTGAAGGTGACGAAATCACTGAAGAAGATTCCCTCGTTGAAATCCAAAACGACAAGTCTGTCGAAGAAGTGGCTTCACCAGTTGCTGGTACGGTTAAGAAGATCTTAGTGGAAGCTGGGACTATCGCAAATGTAGGCGATGTTTTAGCTGAAATCGACTCACCAGAACACAATGGCGAAGATGATGGCGCAGAAGATACTTCAACACCTTCACAACCTGCTCAAGAAGCTAAGGCTGACGAAGGTAATGATGACGCAACAGGTGGCGCAGCTTCAGCACCAGCTACAGCTGATCCAAACCGCGTGATCCAAGCCATGCCTTCTGTTCGTAAATATGCACGCGAAAAAGGCGTTGACATCAGCTTAGTGAACGGCAGCGGCAAGAACGGTCAAATTACCCGTGATGATATTGACAACTTCGATCCAAACGCTCAAGCTTCAAGCAGCCAAGAAGCTGGCCAAGAAGCCGCTCCAGCTCAAGAAGAAAAAGCAGCTAAGAAATCACCAGCTCCAGCTCCAACTGTTTCTAACGAAGACTTAGTTGAACGCGTGAAGATCTCACCAATGCGTCGGATTATCTCTGAATCCATGACCACTTCTAAGTTTACCGCACCTCAAGTATCCCTCTTCATGGACGTTGAAGTGTCTAAACTTTGGGATCACCGTAAGAAATTCAAGGGCATCGCTGCAGAACGTGATGTGAAGTTAACCTTCTTACCATATGTGGTTAAAGCCTTAGTTGCTGCTGTTAAGAAATACCCAATGCTTAACGCATCAATCGACGAAGAAAACCGCGAATATATCCTTAAGAAATACTATAACGTAGGGATCGCAACAGACACTGACAATGGCCTATTCGTTCCAAACGTTAAGAATGCTAACCAAAAATCAATGTTTGAAATTGCTAACGAAATCAACGAAAAAGCTGCCAAAGCTCATGCTGGCGAATTAACCAACGAAGAAATGGGCGACGGTACCATTACAATTTCTAACATCGGTTCAGCTGGTGGTGAATTCTTCACTCCAATCCTTAACTTCCCAGAAGTTGCCATCTTAGGTTTCGGTGCCATCAAGCAAGAACCTGTTGTCAACGATGAAGGCGAATTAGTAGTTGGCTGCGTTCTGAAACTGTCATTAACCTTCGACCACCGTATTGTCGATGGGGCTGTCGGTCAACGCTGCTTGAACGAAGTCGCTCGCTTATTGTCAGAACCAGAATTGCTATTAATGGAAGGATAGGTTGATAAAATATGGTAGTAGGAGCAATGGCAATTGAATTAGATACAGTCGTTATCGGTTCAGGCCCTGGTGGCTATGTGGCAGCAATCCGTGCTGCCCAAAAAGGCCAAAAGGTTACAGTAATTGAACGCGAATTCCTCGGTGGGGTTTGCTTGAACGTCGGCTGTATTCCTTCTAAAGCCTTGATCCAAGCAGGTCATGCTTACCATTCTGCCTTAGAAGGCGCAGAAGTTTTCGGTGTGACAACTGAAGGAACAAACTTAGACTTTACTAAGACTCAAGATTGGAAAGACAACCAAGTCGTTAAGAAAATGACTGACGGGATTGGCTTCCTCTTCAAGAAGAACAAGATCGACGTTGTATGGGGCGAAGCTTATATCAACAACGATAAAGAATTAACCGTTACCGGTGAAGGCGACGAACATCAATTGTACACTTACAACAACTTGATCGTTGCTACTGGGTCAACACCAATCGAAATCCCAGGCTTCAAGTTTGGCGGTAACATCGTTGACTCAACAGGCGCTTTAGCCTTCGAAGAAGTTCCAGAAAAACTCTTAGTGATCGGTGGCGGTGTGGTAGGTTCTGAATTAGGTTCTGCCTACGCTAACCTCGGTTCTGAAGTCACCATCCTTGAAGGGTCTCCACAACTCTTACCAGGTTTTGAAAAAGACATGGTGAAAGTGGTTCAAAAAGACATGAAGAAAAAAGGCATGACCGTTATTACTAATGGCATGGCTAAAGAAGCAACAGACAACGGCGACTCTGTTACCGTTAAATACGAAGAAAAAGGTAAAGAAAAAGAAATTACCGTTTCTAAAGTTCTCGTATCTGTTGGTCGTCGCCCAAATACGGCTGAAATCGGCTTACAAGCTGCAGGCGTTGAAATGGACGACCGCGGCTTAGTCAAGGTTGATGAACAAGGCCGCACAAGCGTGAAGAACATTTACGCTATTGGTGACATCGTGCCAGGCCTAGCCCTTGCCCACAAAGCTTCTTACGAAGGGATCGTAGCTGCAGAAGCTATCGCAGGGGAAAATGCAATTGTTGACTACAAGTCAATGCCTTCAATTGCTTACACTGACCCTGAATTAGCTAGCTACGGCTTAACCGAAGCTGACGCTAAAGAAAAAGGCTTGGAAGTCCACTCCTTCAAATTCCCATTCGGTGGGAACGGACGTGCCGTATCTATGGCTAACGCAGATGGTTTCGTTCGCTTAGTCGCTACTAAGGACAACAACATTATCGTTGGTGGCCAAGTGGTTGGACCTAACGCATCGGATGCAGCTGCTGAAATTGGCTTAGCCATTGAATCTGGCATGACAGCTGAAGATATTGCCTTGACGGTTCACGGTCACCCAACCTTGAATGAAGCGATCAAGGACTGTGCAGAAGGTCTTTTAGGCCAAGCTATCCACGCTTAATCCGATTAAGCAGACAAAAAATTGATTCTATACACAAAAAAGAGCCTGATCTCGGGCTCTTTTTTAATGGGGCTTATGGTTGTACTGTCAGCATGCGTTTCGTCTTGAATTTGATCGTTGAATGTTCAGATGATCAACACGGCTAAAGCCGTCTTGTACTTTATCCGTAAGTCGCTAGCGCTCCAACGGCTAAAGCATAGCACCGGTTCGGGCCAAGGTCTCTCACCTAGCAAGCTTCAAAGAATTAGAGTGCGACAAAAGTCGGTTAAGCCTGAACCACTGGAGCAAAATCTAGAAGAGCCTTGCTAAAGGCTCGCCTAGATTTTGTGAAGTGGAGTCAGGGTTGACTTTTGGAGCAGGTTTGGGCTAGTACGGCTAGCGCCTACTATATTTTTATCCCCAGCCAAGTTCCAAACCTTCTTCTCCTCCCAGACTAAGCCGCTTGCTGCCACCAGGGTCTATTTTCTGCTATAATAGAAGCAAAGTGAACGCTGAAGGAGGCGATTAGGATGGCTTATGCTTACCCACTGGATATGTCTTGGTCGACTGAGGAGATGACGGTAGTGGTGGAATTTTTCCATGCGGTGGAATTGGCCTATGAGGGAGGCGTTGACCGCACAAACTTGCTGGCGGCTTACCGGGCTTTCAAGGAAGTGGTGCCGTCGAAGATGGAGGAGAAGCAGCTGGGCAATGCCTTCGAGAAGGTGTCGTCTTATAGTGTGTATCGGACCATGCAGAAGGCTAGGGCAACAGAGGCCGGCCGCGTGACCATGCCTTAAGGAGGAAGTTGAATGGATAGACAAGCAATTGAAGAATTAGTTCACAGTTGGGTGATGGCGGCGGCTGACCATATCCGCCAGGCAATGGACCAGCCGCTGACAGTAAATGAGAAGTCCAGCCACCAGGATATTGTGACTAACCTGGACCAGGAGACGGAGCGCTACTTGCGCGAGCAGATCCAGTCCCATTTCCCGGATGATCGAATTATTGGCGAAGAGGGGGAGGGCCAGCAGTCGGATAGCCTGGAGGGGACCGTGTGGATTATTGACCCTATCGACGGGACCGCGAATTTCTATGGTCAAGGCCGCCACTTCGCCATTATGCTGGGGCGTTATGTGGATGGGGAAGGCCAGTTTGGCGTGATCTATGATGTGATGGCGGATGACTATGTGTCTGCCTGGCAGGGGCAGGGGGTGACTTGGAATGGCCAGCCTTTCGAGAAGCCTTTTGACGACAAGCCCCTGCGCGAGGGTCTGATTGCAGGCAACGGCAGCTACGCCCTCCACAATACCCACCGCATCCAGGACTTCATCGACCAGGCGCTAGGTTTTAGGATCTACGGCTCGGCCGGCCTGCAGGTTCTCTATGTTCTGCGCGGGGACCTTTTACTCTACTTCTCACCTAAGCTAGCCCCCTGGGATGTGGCCGCTGGTGCTGTTATTGCCCGCGAGGCAGGGCTTAGCTTTAGTCAGTTCGATGGCAGCAAGTTAGACCTTCTCCACAAGGGCTCAGGTGTGATCGGTTACCCCAGCGCCTACCAACAATTTGTCAAGTACCTAGCTGTTGAAGCCGCCTGGGATAAAATGTAAAAATCCCCAATAATTCCTAGGCAAGGCCTAGTAATAGTGATAAAATGAAAAAGCAGATTTTTTGGAGCTTTATGAACTTGTGATTATGATTGTGCAAGTGAGCATTCGTTACGCTTCTGAATTTGGTCGTTAAAAAGCCATGGCACCGGTTCGGGCCAGGGTCCCTCACCTAGCGAGCTTCAAAGGGCTAGTACGGCTAACGCCTACTATCCCTAATTCACATCGCTTG
Source organism: Aerococcus sp. UMB1112A (assembly GCF_030230715.1). Lineage (NCBI taxonomy): Bacteria > Bacillati > Bacillota > Bacilli > Lactobacillales > Aerococcaceae > Aerococcus > Aerococcus sp. UMB1112A. The sequence goes on from NZ_JASPDS010000016.1 coordinate 11,576, forward strand.
CTTTTTCATGGCTAACGACCAATTTCAACGCTCCACTACTGCTCAAGAGTAGATTACATAGAAAGTTTCCTAAATCACTAATATTAAAGTATAAAACATTTTTTGACCAGTTAAATAATAGAAGCAAAAGAAAAAGGAGTTAAGACATCAATGACAAAACGCGAAGATATTCGGAATGTCGCCATTATAGCCCACGTTGACCACGGGAAAACGACCTTGGTTAACCAGCTACTTGAAAATTCAGATACCTTAGATGAGCGGGCCCACTTAGATGAACGGGCCATGGATTCCAATGACCTGGAACGGGAACGTGGGATTACCATCCTCTCTAAGAACACAGCGGTTAACTACAAGGGTACCCGAGTGAATATCATGGACACCCCAGGGCACGCGGACTTCGGGGGTGAAGTGGAACGGATCATGACCATGGTTGACGGGGTTGTTCTGGTTGTGGATGCCTATGAAGGAACCATGCCACAGACTCGTTTTGTCCTCCAAAAAGCCTTCGAAGCAGGCAAGACCCCGATTGTGGTGGTAAACAAGATCGACAAGCCAGCTGCTCGGCCAATGGAAGTGGTGGATGAAGTTCTTGACCTCTTTATCGAACTTGGTGCGGACGAAGACCAAATCGAATTCCCAGTGGTTTACGCTTCAGCTATGAACGGAACGTCTAGCTATTCGGCAGACCCTGCTAAGCAAGAAAAGACGATGGCACCAATCTTTGACGCCATCATCGAAAACGTGCCAGCCCCTGAAGATAACAAGGATGAACCCCTGCAATTCCAAGTCTGCATGCTGGACTATAACGACTATGTAGGCCGTATCGGGATTGGCCGGATCTTCCGCGGCTCCATCAGTGTGGGCGACCAAGTGACCTTGAACAAGTTGGACGGGACCAAGAAGAACTTCCGGGTCACGAAATTGTTAGGCTTCCTTGGTTTAGACCGGGTAGAAATCGACCATGCCGAAGCTGGCGACCTGATTGCGGTATCCGGGATGGAAGACATCTATGTGGGTGAAACCGTGACGGATACTGAGGTACAGGAAGCCTTCCCGCCACTACGGATCGATGAGCCTACTCTACAAATGACCTTCATGACCAACAACTCGCCTTTTGCGGGTCGGGAAGGGAAATTTGTGACCGCCCGTCAGATCGAAGAACGCTTGAAGTATGAGCTCCATACCGACGTGTCTCTGCGCGTGGAAGATACGCCTGAGCCTGACCAATGGATCGTTTCTGGCCGGGGGGAACTCCACCTGTCCATCTTGATTGAAAACATGCGCCGGGAAGGTTTCGAACTCCAAGTGTCACGTCCGGAAGTCATTATCCGGGAGATCGACGGCATCAAGCAAGAGCCTTTTGAATCGGTACAAATCGACACCCCTGAAGAATACCAAGGGAGCGTGATTGATTCCTTGAACCAACGTAAGGGGCAAATGTTGGACATGGTCAACGAAGGTCGCGGGACGGTGCGCTTGAACTACTTGGTGCCTGCCCGGGGGATGATCGGCTATGGCACCCAATTCGTGACCATGACGCACGGTTACGGGATCATGAACCATAGCTTCGATTCCTACCAACCCCTGATTAATGCCGAAATCGGCGGCCGCCGCAATGGCTCTCTGGTCTCTACGGAAACCGGCAAAGCTACCACTTACGGTATCATGAACGTGGAAGACCGCGGGACCATTTTCGTCCACCCAGGGACTGAAGTTTACGAAGGCATGGTTGTCGGGGAAAATGCCCGGGAAGAAGACATCGACGTCAACATCGTCCGGGCCAAGAACCTGACCAACGTGCGTTCAGCCACCAAGGACCAAACCGCGACCATCAAGGAACCGCGCGTCCTGAACTTGGAACAATCGCTGGAATTCATGGATGACGACGAACTCTGTGAAGTGACCCCAGAAACTGTCCGCGTCCGCAAACGCATCCTTAACAAGAGCGAACGCGCCCGCTACAACAAACGTAAGAAAAAAGCAGAAAATTAAGCAAGAACCGGTAGGAAGTGGAGGGATGAGCTCTACTTCCTGCTTTTTATTTGGGAATTGTGCTGGTGAGCATGCGCTGCGCTGTTGAATTCGATCTTTGAATTTTAGAAGGATCAAGACGGCTAGGGCTTCTGGGACTAGAGGGGGACTGAATTCTGGGATTAGAAACTGCATTGTCTCGAAGGAAGATGCAGTAAGTCGCCGAGAAACTGAATTGTCGTGCGAGAAGATGCAATTTCTCCAAGATACGGCAATCCTGGTGCCCATAACGGACAATCACTGGATCTTTTGTCGGTATCTCCTTTCGTAAGCGCCAAAACGTTTGAGATATGTCGGTAAGTCGTTCCGTAAGCGCCAAAACGTCCGAGATATGTCGGTAAGTCGTTCCGTAAGCGCCAAAACGTCCGAGATATGTCGGTATCTCGTTTCGCAAGCGCCAAAACCCTCGAGATATGTCGGTAAGTCGTTTCGCAAGCGCCAAAACGTTTGAGATATGTCGGTATCTCCTTTCGCAAGCGCCAAAACGATCCGGATATGTCCTTATCTCGCTCACAGCAGCCAAATCCTGGCTTAATAGATAGTCACATTTATTCTCAAGCGAATAAAATCCCGAAAACTAACAAGCTTCTCATCAAGTTATGGTATAATTTCATGTGTATATGCTTAATATAAAGAAGGAGGGGATAGCGAATGGATATCGATCGGAAGCAAGCGGAAGAGATCTTGCTTCATGAAGCCCAACGCATCTCTCACTTAATCCTCAGTCAAAAGGAACACTTATGTTTTGCCCAGTGTCCGGCCTTTGAGGAGATTGTGGATACTCAGATGTATGGCTTCTCCAAGCAAGTCGCCTATGCGATTGCGATTGGTGCACTTTCGAAAGATAAGGGCCATCAAATTATTCAAGAATTGGAGAATACCCTGAACCAGGTTTATACGGAGATCTTCGAAGAGGGGCAGTTCTACCATGTAGAGGGGGACCACCGTGCCAACAGAAAAGACTCCTAAGTCTAAGACGCAAAAGCTCGCTTCGGCGCTGAGGAGGGCCTACCGGGAGATGAATCTATCGATCTTCCTGCCCTATATGGTGCTCTCGATTATCGGCTTGATCATGGTCTTTACGGCTTCATCCTACCGGGCCATCTCGGAGGGCAATGATGTCTCCTACTATGTGGTCCGCCAGCTGGTCTTCATGGGCGTCGGTTTCGTCGTCGCCATGCTGATCTACCGGCTCCGGGTGACGGTTTTTCGCAGCCAAGCTTTCAAGAAGCTGGCCATTGCGGTTATCAGCCTGGCCTTGGTCTTCGTCCTCTTCTTTGGAGAAGAGATCAACGGGGCCAAGGGTTGGATCGACCTCTATGTGATCTCCATCCAACCGATTGAATTCGCCAAGCCGGTCTTGATCCTACTCTTAGCGGACTATTTCAGCCGCTACCAAAAAGACTTCGGCCAGAACCCGGGTTGGAAGGGCTTCTTCCGAGTCCTCGGCCGCCATCCCTTAGTACCTGGCGCCATCCTGCTCTGGCTGGGCATTGCCGTCCTCCTGCCTGATATCGGGGGCTTCGGCCTGCTGCTTGTTATTGCCAGTCTCATGGTGCTGGGATCGGGGATATCGTCTAAGGTCGTCAAAGTGCTGAGCGGTCTGGCGGTCGCAGGCTATGCCGTCTTGGTTTTAGGCGCTCGCCTGGCCAACCACTTGGGCTGGACCTCGGATAACTACCAAGTCCAACGCCTGCTCAGCTTCGTGAATCCCTTCCCCGAGGCCCAGGGAATCGGCCACCAATTGGTCAATTCCTACTATGCCCTCAAGGGGGGCGGTCTCTTCGGCCGAGGCCTGGGGAATTCGGTCCAGAAGTTGGGCTACCTGCCTGAAGCCCACAACGACTTCATCATGGCCATCGTGGGCGAGGAGTTGGGGCTAGTTGGCCTAATCTTTATCCTGGGCCTCTACTTCTACCTCACCCTCTACCTCTACTACCGGGCCCAGAAAGCCCGAAGCGTCTATATCCAAATGCTCTTAATTGGGCTGGCCTCTTATTTCCTGATCCAGGCTGTGATCAACCTGGGCGGGGTGACGGGGCTCCTGCCGATCACGGGGATTACCTTCCCCTTCATCTCATACGGCGGGTCCTCCATCCTCACCTCGGCCATCATGGTGGGCCTGGCCCTCTCAGCCGTAAGAGCCGATCAAAATAGAGTGTGACAAAAGTTGTTTAGCCCTGAATCACTGGAGCAAACTATGTCTGATTGTTGGTAAACAATCAGACATAGTTTGTGAAGTGGAGGTCAGGGCTGACTTTTGGAACAGGTTTTTGGCAAAAATTTGTTGTTTAAAAAGAGTTTAGCATATTATCCCAAGTTTATATCCAAGTAGCCACTGCATGTCATCAAAGGGGAGTGTAATTATGATTAAAAAAGTCCTAGTCGCCAACCGTGGCGAAATCGCTATCCGTGTCTTCCGGGCCTGTTTTGAATTAGGCATCGAGACGGTCGCAATCTTTGCCAAGGAAGATGAGAATTCAGTCCACCGCTTCAAGGCGGACGAATCCTACCTGGTTGGGGAAGGCAAGAAACCAGTTGAAGCCTATCTCGACATTGAAGACATTATCCGCATCGCCAAAGACACCGGCGCCGACGCCATCCACCCTGGCTACGGCTTCCTGTCTGAGAATGTGGACTTTGCCCGCCGCTGCCAGGAAGAAGGCATTATCTTCATCGGACCGAAAGTCGAAACCCTGGATATGTTTGGGGACAAGGTTAAGGCAAAAATTGCCGCCCGTGATGCCGGTATCCGCGAAATTCCAGGGACACCAGGTCCAGTGGAATCTGTCGAAGAAGTCCGTGCTTTCGCCAAGGAAGCGGGCTATCCGATCATGGTCAAGGCAGCCAATGGGGGCGGGGGCCGCGGCATGCGGGTGGTTCGCTCAGAAGATGAACTGGAAGAACAATTCGAAACAGCCTCCAACGAAGCGCTCAAGGCGTTTGGCTCGGGCGTCATGTATGCCGAGAAATACATTGCCAATCCTAAACACATCGAAGTCCAAATCCTAGGCGACCAGCACGGCCATGTTATGCACCTCTGGGAACGTGACTGCTCCGTCCAACGCCGCCACCAAAAAGTGGTTGAAGTGGCGCCAACAGTGGGTCTGCCCATGGAAGTCCGCCACGAGGTCTGCGATGAAGCGGTCCGACTCATGTCCCATGTTGGCTATCAGAATGCTGGGACAGTGGAATTCTTATTAGATGGCCACGACTTCTACTTCATCGAAGTCAATCCTCGGGTCCAAGTGGAACACACCATTTCCGAAGAGATCACTGGGGTCGATATTGTCAAGGCCCAGATCCGGATTGCGGACGGGGAATCTTTTGAAGCGATTGGCCTGCCTAAGCAAGAAGACCTGCCGCTGATGGGCTATGCCATCCAGTGCCGGATCACGACCGAAGACCCAGCCAACAACTTCTTCCCAGATACGGGTAAGATCAATACCTATCGTTCACCAGGTGGTTTCGGCCTGCGTCTGGATGCGGGGAACGGCTACCAGAATGCGGAAGTCTCGCCTTACTATGATTCCATGGTGACCAAGCTGATCGCCCATGCCATGACCTTCGAGGAAACTGTGGCCAAGATGACCCGGGCCCTGCGTGAGTACCGGATCCGCGGCGTCAAGAACAATATTCCCTTCCTCTTGAACGTGGTCCGCCACGAGGAATTCCAGACTGGCCAAGCGACGACCCTCTTCATCGACAACACCCCATCCCTCTTCGAATTCCCTAAAGAAAAGAACCGGGATAGAGGGAACAAGATCCTCCGCTATATCGCAGAAACAACTATCAACGGCTTCCCCGGCCTCAAACGTGGGGAAAAACCCCACTACACCAAGGCCCAAGTGCCAAATAGCTTGGAAGCAGTCGACAGCCATGGCCCAACTGCCAAGCAGATCTTAGATAAGGACGGGGTCAAGGCCGTCCAAGATTTCGTGACGGAGAAGAAAGAACTCCTCCTGACCGACACCACCATGCGGGATGCCCACCAGTCGCTGATTGCGACCCGGATGCGGACCCGGGACATGGTCAAGGCAGCCCAAGCCATGGAAGCAGCCAATCCAAACTTCTTCTCCATGGAAGTCTGGGGCGGAGCCACCTTCGATACGGCCTACCGCTTCCTGACCGAAGACCCTTGGGAACGCTTGGAGAAATTCCGGGCCGCTATGCCAAATACCCTCCTGCAGATGCTCTTTAGAGGGTCCAATGCGGTGGGTTACACGGCTTATCCGGACAATGTGCTGGAAGCCTTTATCAAGCAGTCTGCGGAATCTGGCATCGACGTCTTCCGGATCTTCGACAGCTTGAACTGGATCAAACAGATCGAAAAACCGCTCCAGTTCGTCAAGGACACGGGTAAGATCGCCGAAGCGGCCATGTGCTATACCGGCGACGTCCTCAATCCCGACCGGCAGAAGTATTCCACCGACTACTATGTCAACTTCGCCAAGGACCTGGTCAGCGCTGGGGCCGATATTATCGCCATCAAGGACATGGCTGGGCTCTTGAAACCCCAAGCCGCCTATGCCCTGATCTCTGAACTCAAGGCAGCAGTGGACGTGCCTATCCACCTCCACACCCACGACACCGCAGGCAATGGGATTATCACCTATGCTGAAGCAGCTCGTGCGGGTGTCGATATTGTGGACGTGGCCACTTCCGCCTTCTCCTCCACCACTAGCCAGCCAAGTATGACCACCCTCTACTATGCCCTAGAACACGACGACCGCCGTCCAGAACTCAACGTGGGCAATGCCCAGAAGATGAACCACTACTGGTCAGGCGTCCGGGCCTACTACAATGATTTTGCTTCCGGGCTCAAGGTGCCAGAAACCGAGATCTACAAGACCGAGATGCCAGGTGGCCAATACACCAACCTCCAGCAACAAGCCATCGGGGTCGGCCTGGAAGACCGCTGGGAAGAAATCAAGGTCATGTACCACGATGTCAACATGCTCTTCGGCGATATTGTCAAGGTGACCCCATCTTCTAAGGTGGTGGGCGACATGGCCCTCTTCATGGTCCAAAACAAGCTCTCCATCGACGACTTCTTCGAACGCGGCAAGAGCCTGGACTTCCCAGACTCCGTTATCAAGTTCTTCCAAGGTGACCTGGGCCAGCCCGTGGGCGGCTTCCCTAAAGATGTCCAAGACATCATCCTCAAGGGCGCCCCAGCAACGACTGAACGGCCCGGTGCCCTCTTAGATCCTGTGAACTTCGACGCTGTGCGGGAAGAATTAGCCGAACAAGTGGACATTGAGATCACGAACCAAGACTTACTGGCCTATCTCATGTATCCAAAAGTCTTCGTCGACTACTGCAAGAAGTTGGACAACTACTCCGACCTATCTAACATTGATACTCCAACCTTCTTCCGCGGCATGCAGCCCGGTGAAACCGTCTCGGTTGAGATCCAAAAGGGTAAGGTCTTACGGATTAAGCTCATCCAAGTCGGCGCTCCTAACCACCTAGGTGAGCGCATCGTCTACTTCGACCTCAACGGCCAACGCCGGGAAATCACGGTTAAGGATACGACCATCAAGTCCACCGTAGCCCTCCGTCCAAAAGCCGACCCATCCAACCGCGGCCACATCGGTGCGACCATGCCAGGGACCATTGTGAAAGTGTCCTGCGAAAAAGGGGACAGCGTCAAGGTCGGTCAAACCATCCTGGTAACGGAAGCCATGAAGATGGAAACCACCGTTAAGGCACCAATCGACGGGGTAATCAAAGCCATCCACGTCCAAGCAGGCGACCAGGTAGACTCCAACGACCTATTGATCGAAATTGAAAAAGCCTAGACGAGTCAGCAGGGAGGTGACGCCAATGGCAGAATATGAACAACGGCAAGACCGGGCGGGACTCATTGTCTGGCTCCATTCCACCAAGCACACCCGCCCTTTACAGAAATATGGCTATGTCTATTATATTTCCTATAAGCTCAAGTACGCTGTCGTCTACAGCCCAATCGAATCGATTGACGACACCATCCAAAAGATCCGCAAGCTGAAATTTGTCCGCGAGGTAGAAGAGTCACCGCGCCAGGAGATCAATACCGAATTTGACCAGGTGCTGGATGAATTGAAAGAGCGGATGCCGGAGGATGATGGACTGCCGGAATTGAAATATCGGTTTTAAGAAAGGGTGTGAGACTTGGCGTTTAGGCTTGGATGATTGGAGCAAGTCAGAAAAAGAGCGAAGCATTCGCTCGTTTCTGACTTGTGAAATCACGCCAAGCCTGCCAAGTCGAACCCGACTAGACAGGGTGTGAAGGAGCGCGGTTAAGTTCGAACAGTTCCCTAACCCTCAAACAGACCCTTCAAGTGTGGGTTGATAGCAGCCGACACACAAACAGAAAGCCCAAGTGTGGCTTGTTAGTAGCTAATCCACAAGCGGAAACTCCGAGTGTGGATTGTCAGCAACCAACACACAAACGGATCCTCTGAGTGTGGCTTGCTAGCCTCAGCCTGACTGAGATAAGATGAGTAAATGGTGCTAGGGAGCATCCGTTTCGCTCATGAATTTAAATCACATGACAATTGAATTTGAGTTAGCTATCTCAATGCTAATGGATGGGCTTGCTGCTCAGATAAAGACCAGGTATTTGTGCCTGGTTTTTATTGTGCTTTTGATTAGAGTGATGCTGATGAGCATCCGTTTCGTTTTGAGTTTGGGCCTTGAATATTTAGAGGTTCAATTAGGGTTGGATTTGTAGGCTGTGGACTGCTTTCAGGAAATTGCCGGCTTCAATTTGCGTTTAAAGCTCCTATGTGCAATTTGCTGCCTTCTATTTGCTTTTGAGCTTCCTGCATGCAAATAGATATTTTCTATTTGCGCTCGGACTTCCCACATGCAAATAGCCACTCCTTATTTGCGTTCAGAGCTCCTGTATGCAAATTGTTATGTTCTATTTGCAGAGAGAGCCGTTAAAAGCAAATTGCTAGCGAACAAGTCCCAAATTTTCTCACACCATGCTGATACCCAATTCCAAGGCTCCATTCCTGTACATCAAGCTGAATGACATTAATATTAAAAAAGAGGAGCTTGATGGCTTCCTCTTTTGAGTTTATGTGTTATAATAAATGTGTGGAACGCGATGATGGCGTTCATAACTAACACAATACCCCCGGGAGTTGTGGCTCCTGGGGGTATTTTTTTCGCTCAGATGTGGGCTAAGCGTGTGTGGTCGAAATTGGGCTAGTCGATTGTCACTTCTTGTTCAACCACCAAGAAAATAACTCGATGAGTATTCCCACAATTAGTGGTGCGACAATCAACACGATGATGGCATTAATTGACATAACTAACACCTCCCCTCTAGGGAGTTAGCCCATACCAAATGATATCATAAATAAGGCTCAACGATTAAAATATTCATTAAGTGCTTATCTACACCCTGAAATTTATTAGACCTGACCAAGATTAAAGCTGAAAAATCACTTGAATTAAGTCTATATTCGAAAGTCCACAACCAATTAGTCGATGAGTCCAATGTCAAAAGAGGAGAGGTCGAATCTCTTCATGTCCATGAATGCGATGATGGCGTTTATAACTAAGGCAATACCCCCGGGAGTTCCTAGCTCCTGGGGGTATTTTTTTCGCTCAGAGCTGGGCTGACTGTGGAGATCATCTTGTTTTTATTCGAGTCAGGATTGCTCTATGCCTATAATCTAGGAGACCCTCCTATCGAAATAAATGCAATTTATGTACACGCTAACATTATAAAACGGTTAGAAAACAAATGGAGATAGGAGCGAAATGTTGAATTAAACTCCTCTTTGTCTATTAATAGGCTTTATAAGTACAATAAAATAGAAGCTGTTAATACATTTTTAGTTTTCCTTTGCTATCTTTAAAGAATTCTTATATGATAGACTTGTCAAATGATGACCATTTGATAAAGTTTTTCTAAAAGTTAATAATTGAGACAGAGGAGAACAATCTGATTTCAATGAATTTTAATAGCATATTTATTGAACTGCTAGATAAATACAAGCTATATAGTTGGACCGAACCAGTGTTCAGTTTTTATTTATTAAGCTTTTTGAAATGGAATGCTTTCTTGTGTTTAAAGAATTTTACTTTTAGATAAAGCTTTATGAAAGTAGCTTTATGTTTTAACTAATTATAGGAGGAAGACTATGGTTGGAAAAAATAACTACCAAGTGAAGAAGGAGAAGCAGTCTAATAAATTTTACCGCTACTCCATTAAGCGCTTAAGTGTTGGTGTGGCCTCAGTTGCTGTAGCAGCCGGGCTTCTTTTTGCTGGAGATGCTGTGGTTGTTGAGGCAGCGGCGGCAGAAGAAGCTAACACAAGCGAAGAATTGCAGGCTCTCCCAGAGGAAGAAGTTCCGGCTGAGGAGGAAGCAGCGCCTATAACTGAAGAAGAAACTGCTGTGGCGGAAGAAGCTCCTGCAGAAGAGACTGCGCCTGTAGCTGAAGAAGTGTCTGCTGAAGAAGAGGCACCAGTAGCCGAAGAAACAGTTGCCGAAACGACCCCAGATGATGAGGAAGTCAAGGTCACAACTTATGCGGCATCTGATGAAGAGGCAACTGATACATCTACTCGTGCGGCAGCTGATAATCCAGCACCGAATAAAGAAAATTTAGATGCTGCCATTAACCAAGAAATTCCATTCAAAGAAGAAACTTTCGGTAAGACAGAATATGAGGCAGGCGATGCGGGTCCTATCCGTTATAATACAGCAGAAGTTATGGATACAACTGAAAACACTGCAGATTTGGCTATTCGCTTCTGGCCTTTCGCTAGTGCGGCTAGCCGCTGGGGAGCTGTAGAAGGGACTACTTATCCAGGCCGTTATGTGATTTCTTTTGAAAATCCAGACTTCTATCAAAACATTGCCTCTGTGGAAACAACCCGGGGGAATGGACCGCTTGGGTCAACAACTTGGGCTAGTGCGACTAGTGGCCGTGATTGGACAATGCCATTAACCAATGCGAACCTCCAAGCAGGTATTACTGGTTCTATTTCAGATGTCGATGTTCGTATTACACTTAAAGAAGGTACAACCTTTGAAAACCTAGGTCTTGCTGACACTCCATTACCATTTACTGTAGGTATGGTTACTGGTCAAGGTGCTGGTAATGACTTTAATTTGATCGAGGGTAGAACTTTAGATAATGGCTTTATTCTACGAAACAACCCGAATAATCCAGATCCTGAAGAAAATCCAGAGCTTTTTGCTCCGCATCGCACAATTGGAGCGGTCGGGGAGTCTCGATTTGCGGATGGTAAGTTTTATGAAAAAGGGATGAGTCACAGCGTATACTTTGATGAAGCCACTAATTCTATTGTTTCACGCCATACAGTTCAACCTGACCAGAACTTTAGTGAATCAAGTTACTCAAATGTTCATTACTTCATGGAACAAATTCCTAAGGCCTTAGTACCTTATATCGACAAGAATAGTGTGAAAATTGGGGTAATGAACGATGTCTCAAATCCAAACTTATTCCGTACCTCAACTAATGCTCCAATCGATCCGATTCCATTGGTTATGGATGATTCTGGTCTGGTAGATTCTCGTAAAACTCCTTCTATCTCGATAACTCATGCAGATCCTAACAACCGTAGAGCTCAAATTGACGCACTTAATAATGCTCGTAAAAACATTAATAACAAAATTTTAGAAGGGACTTTAGGCCAACCGAGAACCTATGCGATTGTTTATCCGTTGGCAGAAGGTTATACCACTCGTGATGTTGCTCAAGCTATGGCCGAATATACCCGAAACAATAATAATAAACTGTTATTTGAAACTTGGGTAGAACAAGACTTTGTGGATACACCAGGTGGTCCACTAAATGGCCAAACACCTTATGCCGATAATGGGGAAGCTACCAAGCGCTTAGTCGGTTCTTATGGGAATGCTTACTTCGATGCCTATTATGAATTAAGCCTGGCTGCTACGAATGATCCAGAAACACAATTAATCGAAACTGAAGTTGGCACAGTACCAGCAGCAGAAGATGGTATCAGTAACAAGGCTGATTTACCTGAAGGCACAAGCTTCTCATGGGAAGAAGAACCCGATGTGAGCCAAGTTACAGCTAAGGATGAAGAAGGTAACGACATCCCTCAAAATGCAAGGGTCAAAGTCACTTATGCAGATGGCAGCTCAGAAGTTGTCAATGTCCCCGTTGTTGTTCGTGAAAAGACAACAACCGACGCAGACAAGTACGATCCAACGGCAGAAACCGTTACTAAAGACCACGGTCAAGCACCTACTGAAGAAGAAGTTAAGAATGCCGTAAGCGTTCCAAACTTCCCAACAGAAGGCGACCAGCCAACTGTTAAAGTAGATGACCCAAGTCAATTGCCAAATGGTCAAACGCCAGGGACAACAGACGTACCCGTAACTGTGACCTATCCTGATGGTTCCGAAGACAAGTTAACGGTTCCAGTAACGGTTGAAGAAGCAACAGAAACGGACGCAGACAAGTACGATCCAACAGCAGAAACCGTCACGAAGCCAAATGGTGAAGCAGCGACAGAGGACGACGTTACAAACGCCGTAACTGTCCCAGACTTCCCAACAGAAGGCGACCAACCAACTGTTAAAGTAGATGACCCAAGTCAATTGCCAGATGGTCAAACGCCAAGCACAACAGACGTACCTGTAACTGTGACCTATCCTGATGGTTCCGAAGACAAGTTAACGGTTCCAGTAACGGTTGAAGAAGCAACAGAAACGGACGCAGACAAGTACGATCCAACTGCAGAGACAGTAACTAAGGAACATGGTCAAGCTCCTTCAGAGGAAGAAATTAAGAATGCCGTAAGCGTTCCAGACTTCCCAGCAGAAGGCGACCAGCCAACTGTTAAAGTAGATGACCCAAGTCAATTGCCAGATGGTCAAACCCCAGGTACAACTGACGTCGATGTTACTGTGACTTATCCAGATGGCTCCGAAGACAAGGTTCAGGTTCCAGTAATTGTTAAAGAACAATCAGTAGCAGATAAATATGAACCAAGTGCAGAAGAAGTGACCAAGGAACATGGCCAAGCTGCAAGTGAAGACGATGTGAAGGGTGCAGTCACTGTTCCAGACTATCCAGCAACCGCTGACAAACCAACTGTTACAGTGGACAACCCAAGTCAATTACCAGATGGTCAAACTCCAGGGGCGACTCAGGTTGACGTTACCGTCACCTATCCCGATGGTTCGAAAGATACAGTGAAAGTTCCAGTAACTGTTAATGAACCAGAAACACCTAAGACAGAGGTTGGCGGATCTGTAGGATCAGTTGATCCAACAGACGAAAAACAAGGGACTGGCATCATCGTCACTAACCCTGATGACAAGACAAGCGTGTCTGCCAAGGACAAAGACGGCAAGGAAATTCCTGCTGAAATCAACCCAGAAACAGGCGAAGTCGAGGTCACTCCAGGTGAAGACGTAGACGGCCCAATCGATGTAGTTATCAGCGACGAAGACTTGCCAAATGGTAAGGCTACGATTCCAGTTCAAGTCAACGGCCACACGAAAAATCATGACGACAACGGATCTGATGAGAAACCTGCGACTGAACAGACCAGAGTAGAAATGACGCCGAAGTCTCAAAACATTGGGGACTGGCAACATGACAACATCACCCCAATCAAGGTGACTTCTGAGAATGTTCCAGAAGGCGGCTCGGTGAAGGTTAGCTTCGACTACCAACCAGGTACTCAAGGCCTTTACTTCTCCCCTTCAGATGACGGCCTCAGCGGGAATGTTTATGGCAACCTCGAAGCAAGCTGGCAAGGGGACCAAGAAACCCAAGTCATCACGGTAACTGCTGAAGTTGTGGACAAGGACGGAAAAACTGTCACTGACGCAGAAGGAAATCCTGTGAAGACCCAAGCAACCATCACTGTTTACCGCGATACCGATGGTGACGGCAATGTAGACAAGGACTCTGGCATGCAAGGGATCCGAACAATCCATTCGCACCAGGCGTTCCCGGTGACAAGGATGACGACAATGACGGCTGGACTGACCAAGAGGAAAAAGACCGCGGCACTGATCCGAAAGATGGAACGGACTTCCCTGGTGATACCGATTCGGCAGCTAAGACCGAAGTTGGCGGATCTGTAGGATCAGTTGATCCAACAGACGAAAAACAAGGGACTGGCATCATCGTCACTAACCCTGATGACAAGACAAGCGTGTCTGCCAAGGACAAAGACGGCAAGGACATCCTAGCCGAAATCAACCCAGAAACCGGCGAAGTTGAAGTCACCCCAGGTACTGACGTAGACGGTCCAATCAAGGTAGTCATCGAAGATGAAGATCTACCTAGAGGTAAGGCAACCATTCCAGTTACGGTTAACGGCCATACGAAGAATCATGACGATAATGGATCGGATAACAAACCAGCGACTGAACGGACGAGCGTTGATGACAGTATTGTCAATGTAATCGATCCTAAAGCAGGTCAACAATCAACCGGCATCATCGTGGTAAATCAAGACGAAGACACCAAGATAGATGCAAAGGATGCAAACGGCAAGCCTGTACAAGTATCATTGCATACAGAGGGCCGCTTCACTGATATCCACCTTCACCCAACTGAAGATATTGTCGGTCCAATTACTGTTACAATCGAAGATCCTGATCTTCCAGGTGGCAAACATGAAGTCAATCTTCCTGTGCTTGAGATTGATGATAATGACCAAGTTAAGCCAGAACCAGGTAATGATCCTTCACACCAACCAGGAGATGAGCCAAGCGATAAACCAGGAGACGGTGGCCAAAAACCAGGTACTACAGAGCCAGGACAAGACGGAGGCGACCACAAACCAGGAACAACCACGCCAAGTCGTCCAGGTTCAGACCAGAATGGCCAAGCACCAGACACTCGTCCTGATGGTCAAGACCAAACACCAAGCCGCGAAGACACTGGCCAAGATCCAGCGACACAGCCAAGCCGTGATCAAGCAGCAGGTCAAAAAGATCAACAGACTGGCGCTCACCAAGTCATCAAGAACTTAGTGCCAACTGTTGAAGCAGCAAGTCAAGCCCCAAGTACCAGTGCTAAGAAGGAAACTGTGAAATCAGCTCTTCCACAAACCGGCGCTATCGTAGGTTTGACTAGCGGCCTAGCCCTCGCCCTCATCGGCGCAGGTAGTGTTCTCGCCCTCGGCAAAAAGAAAAAAGAAGACTAATCCCTTGTAAGTAGCGGTTAGCCTTCCAATTCAGCACCTCGCACAAGCGGGGTGCTTTTTTCTTATTTTAAATCCCTTATACTAGCTGACGATAGCTTCAGTAAAATAAGCAAGCTTGTTTATTGAATTGTTCTATTTATTATAAAAAGCATAATTATAAACAAAATATGTATTACCGTTTAGTGAGGAAATGATGAGAAAAGCGGTAAAACCATGCCAAAACCAGGCTTTTTGATGCTTTTTCTGGTTTTATAGTTTTAATAATTAAATGGAATAGTTAAAAACAATACATCTTTGTCTTTTTTGTTGATATCTTAATATTTTTTCTGTACGATAGTTTTATCAAATGGATTTCATTTGGAAAGCAGTAGTCATTTGTGCTGTATCGACCGATGAACGAAAAATCTAACAAGTCGCTAGCGCTATCGAAATTTTATATGTATTCAAAATCTATAAAAAGTATTGATTGAGGGATATGTATTGAAGAATCGGTAATTTTAAAACCATGGAAGTTTTTGTTCAGGCGAGAAGGTTACAGATGACTGGATGTGAATGATTCTATGCTTTGACTAAATATTAGGAGGAAAGCTATGGTTGGAAAAAATAACTATCAAGTGAAGAAGGAGAAGCAGAGTAACAAGTTCTATCGTTATTCTATTAAGCGCTTGAGTGTCGGCGTGGCTTCTGTAGCGGTGGCAGCGGGGCTGCTCTTTGCGGGGGATGTCCAAGTGGCTCGGGCTGCTGGGACCAATGACGCCGTGAATGGCGATTTGAACTTAACTGTTGAAGAACAAGGTAAGGTTGATGAAACAGCCAAAGAAAATGAAAATCAGCCAAACACCCAAAAACGACCAGTGACCCGGTCACCAAGCAAGTGATTCCTGCAGACGGTGGTGTGGCTGAAACCATCGAAACGGAAAAGGACTTGAAAGTTCAAGACCCTAAACTTGCTGAAAAAATTGAAAGCCAATCAGATAACGGGGCTTCTGACGGTGCAGTTTCAACGAAGCCAGCGCCTAAAAAACCTGCTTTAGAAGAACAGACAGAAGTTGCTAACGCACCCACAACAGATGAAGATGGGACTGAACGCACAGGGCAACCTTTGAACTCAAATGACTTAGATGCAGCTCTTGATCAAAAAAATCCTGACGGTACCCTAAAGCAAAATAATATTCGTGACTTTGGGATTGATATTGAGGACTTAACTGAAGAAGAGAATACATCTAAAGACACCCTTAAGATCGAAAACCATGTCTACCTTGAAACGGTACCGCCAGTCGACCGTTACGAAGTTCGTTACGAAATTGACGAACGTTTGGCTAAACATATTAGCGATATTCGTTATATTGCTTCTGAGAGCGATAAGACATCTGACCGTGATTTCTCCTTCACTCGGATGCAAGATGCCGAAGATCCAAGCAAGTTAACCAATACTTGGCGTGCGAATGCTTTTGATGTTAATGTGGTATCGACTTCAAGCAATCCGAACGCCTGGAATAACTATGATTCCATCTTTGCCTCTTCACAAACAGGCTTATCAAAAATAGCGACGGTTCAAATTAAGTTTAACAAATCCTTAGCTGATATTATTGGTGCCTATCCAGATGCTCGTCGTCGTAATAACTTATTCTTCAATGCCTATATCTACGATCCTGTTGAGAAGAAAATTATTGAAGGTACTGTAGATACAGCAGTCGTTAAGACTGAAGACACGAATTTAGATAAGTTGCAAGCAGCTGGCCATGCCCAAGAAGTTCAAGGCGAATATTCTAATTCTAACGGTTTGGGACAGTATGTCGAAGGGGGCACTTACAACCCTCACACTGGCCAATACGATGAGAATGCCAAGATACGAGGCATTGCGGTTGACCAATACTTTACCAAGAAATCTTCAAATAGTAGCCCAAATTCACCAGCAAGCTTCCATTTCCAAGCGGATGAACGTTTACTGCCATATATTAAAGGTGTAGGGATTTACCAACTGTCTGATAGGTCAAGAGAATTCGATCCGAAGTCTCAAGTCTTCTATAATGGCCTAATCCTACATGCAAAAGGTGGGGTAGCTAAGACTCTACCAATCGCTAATGGCGGCGGACTAGAAGGTAAATTTGACCAATACTTCTTAGATTACAATCCAAGAACTGGTGCCGGACGTTTCCGTTTAGATCCTAACGACAAGGTTCAATTCAACGAAGGAGCCGGTGGTAACCCTTCATCTGTTCGGGTAGTCTACTATCTCAAAGACGACGTGAACATTAAGGACCTTGTGCCAAATAGCCTCGACCAACGCTATGTCTTTAACGGTTTCTTCTTAGACGAGAAGGGAAACTATGTCGCTAACACGGAAGCTAACATTGGATATAACTTCGGTGACTTTTCTGGCGACCCAAGCCCAATCACTAACGAAGGCAACCCTGGTGTGGATGATAGCTCACGGACTAATCCTAATGAGGATGAACTACCCAAACCAGCTAAACCTGAAATTAACTATGAATTGGCGGGCCAAAACCGGACCGTTCTGCTCAATACAGAAGTAACAGCTAAAGATTTAGCCCAAAACTTGACCAAGACAGCAGATGGCCAAGCTGTAGACCTTCCAGAAGGTACCAAGTTTAGCTTCGCCGATGATGAAGCGACCCAAGCTGCCTTGGTGGAATTGTTCGAGAAGGATGCAGACGGCAATGATAAGTTAGATGCTGAAGGCAACAAGATTTCACGTGGCTTCTTCGTAGATACTTCTAAAGTCGGCCAAAAAGAAGTCAAAGTGGTTGTTGAATTACCACGTTCATCGACTTCTAACTTGATTTCTGGTTTAGTTGATGTCAATAAGCGTCCAGGTGAATCCGGACAAAAAGTTTCTGAAGAACGCTTCATCCCACAAAGCAATGAAGACTCTCGCAATGAGAATTCAGAAGGCTTCTTCAATAACCTAGTCCATCAATTAGCAGATGCCATTACGCCAGAAGCTCAAGCCAAAAATGAAATTGATGTGACTATTTCTAGCTTGCTTCATGGTATTCCAAGTTCAAGATTAGAAACCTTGAAAAAATGGGACTATGTCATTGAATTCTCTGATAACTTGGCCAAGCACATTACCAAGGTTGAGAATGGTTCTGGTACTGAATTCGAACGGATCGTTAACCGCAATGGCGACAAGACCAATTCTTGGAGAATGCGTGCTTGGGGTGGCGCAGCAGACCGCGAAGCTTTGATGACCAATACGGCGGTTGGTGCCCAGTACAATTATCCCGCTAAGGTAACTTTAGATACGTCGATCAAGTCCATTATTGATGAGGCTGAACAAGAATTGGGACGTCCTGTCACTAACGGGGACTTTGGATCGACAGCCTTCATCTACAATAATGCCAACAAGGCCATGATCGAAGGCTCTTACTCTTCAACCTTCATGAAGGTTAACCCAACCCAATATGACGAAAAAGTGGCTAACGATAATGTGGCTAAGAACCCAACCTTCAATAACTGGTTCCGTCTCTCTGGTGGGGAAGTCAGCTACAAGGAAGGCGACGAAGTGAGTCCATATACAGGGTTGACCGGAGACAAGATGCGTGGCTTTGTCTTTGACCAAATCTTCGCTAAGCAAGGTGGGTCATCACTGAACACAGCTGGTGCGACGACCGACCCAATCCACTACCACTACACCGTGGACCAACGACTCCTACCATTTATTGAGTCAGCTGAACTCTACTATGTGCCAAATGGAAAAGACTTCTATAACAACTCAGCAGTGGGCTTGGACAAGAACTATATTCCTCAAGCCAAAGTCTTCTTCAATGGTTTAGACTCACGGAATGATGACTTCCAGAGCGAATTCAACCGTGAAACGGGTGAAGGTGTCTTCAAGTTAGATCCACAGAACGATACCGTGAGCCGGATTTTCAACTTTAACAACTCTCACTTAGACCCAGCGGCAGCTCGGATTGTCTACAAGCTCCGTGATGGCGTAACGACTGAAGATATCCTCAAGGCTTATCCAGATGCCAGCTTTGCCTTTACAGGTTATCTGACCCTTGATTCAGGTCCTGTTGTGCGTAACTCCAACGCCAATGTCGGCTACCGGATTTCAGATATCGATGGCGACGGCCGTCCTGATGAATTCCAAAATGATCGTTTGGCTAATTTAACAGAAGAAGAAAAACAAGTCCTCTCTCCAGTTGAGAAAGCGATCGTCAATGAAGGGCTCACAGGAACCAACGCCAATATCCTGGTTCAATCTGCCCGCGACAAAGACACTAGCATCCATGGTGTGGTCAACACAGGCTTCAGCGAAGAGGATGCACCAAGCGTTCAAGCGGCACTGGTTAACCCAGACGGTAGTGTGACTGAACTCGGAACATCAGCAGTTGACCCACAAAGCGGCGAATATAAGATCGCAATGCCTGAAGGCCAAAGCTTGACTCAAGGCCAAGAAATTCTAATTACTTTAACCACAGGGGGCAAGACCCACTCAGCCAACTACACCACAGTCGGCGAAGGCAACCCAGAAGTTACCGCTAAGGTGGATGTGCTTGACCTCAAAGATATCGACAGCGATCAAAGAGTAGCCAAGGGTCAAGAAATGACAGGGGTTAAGGTTGATCAATTTGTTGATGCCGCTGGTCAAACTAACCCAGCTAGCGTTGAGAACGGTCAAGTTCACTTCGCGACTGTCGATACAGATGGTCAAACAGAAACTGAACCACTCGCTAATGAATTGAGTGTTCGGATTGCAACAACGGATGACCAAGGCAATGTGACTTACCAAGATCTTGCGAGCGCAGGCTTAACTTATGATCCTGCTACTGGCCAAGTGACGGGTAGCCCAATCTTGCCTGAAGGTGAAGAAGAACATACCTACACCATTGTCGTGGATGCCAAGAACGCCAAGTCAGGGGATGCGACCAACCGGACCTTTACGGTAACCGTTTATAGCCAGGCTTCTGAATATACGCCAGCTTATGAAGCAGTTGATGTGGTCCCAGGCGACAAGGCTCAAACCGCCAGCCCAAGCTTTACCGATTCCAAGAATGAAGCTGCCCAACCAGCCTTAGATTCTAATGCAGCCTACACCGCGCCTGAGACAGTGGATGTGGATGGCACACAAGTAGCGGTTCATGTGGACCCACAAACAGGTGTGGTAACTGTTGATCCGGCTGAAACAGCCAAGGTTCCTGGCAAGGCTATTACGGTTCCTGTTACGGTGAAATACCAAGACGGATCAACCGACCAAGCCAATGCAACCATCAATGTGACTGACCCAGAATTTATCGACCGGACTAATGATCCAGATGCTCCTGTTCCTGCAGGCTACAAGAAGGTTGAACTCCTTGCAGGACAAGGCGTGACACCTTTTGAAGGCGGCGACAAGACTTACCATGTTAAGGAAGGCACCAGCATTCCAGCTGATAAGATCCCAACGCCTATCGCTGCAGCAGGCTATGAAAATCCTGTCTGGGACAATGATCCAGCTCAAACCGTAACAGCTGATAGCCCATCACGCTTCACTGCGAGCGCAAGTCCAGCCCCTGAAGCCGACACCACCGCTCCATCCATCACCGTGTCAGCCAAGGATATCCAAGCGACAGAAGGTCAGCCAATCGACCCGGTTTCTGTAACGACCGATGATCCGGAAGCGACAGTGACGGTTGACGGCCTACCTGAGGGCTTGGCTTACAACCCTGAGACCAAGCAGATCGAAGGGACGGTTCCAGCGGGTACGGTTCAATGGGCAGACGACCAAGATGAGTCCCGTGACTTCTCAGCGACCGTCAAGGCAGTCGATCCAGCGGGCAATGAAGCGACTGAGCCGATTAATGTCACCGTTCTCCGTGACACTGACGGTGACGGCCAAGCGGATAAGACCGACAAAGACGACGACAATGACGGCATCCCAGACACCGACGATGACGCGTCTAAAGTATGGGACGGCCTCGATGCGCAAACGACTGACGTCACAGCCACTAACGGTCAAGAAGTCCCAGCTGACACCAAGGTTGTTACACCAAACAAACCAGGTGCTAAGGTAACAACACCAGCTCCAGTCGACGGTCTCTCTGTTGATGAAGACGGTAATTTAGTAGGTACACCAAATGTGGACTTCCAACCAGGCGAAAGCGAAAAAGTTGTGGAAATCCCTGTTGAAATTACTTCGACTGGTACTGGACAAAAAGATGATCAAGGTCAACCAACTGACGAAGCCGTTCAACGGACCGTTAAAGTGACCGTAACGAATCCAAATCCGGCTGAAACACCAGCAGAATCTAGCGTGGAAGTGACCCCTAAATCACAAAACGCCCTGGAAGGTAAGGACATTACCCCAGTGACACCAGATGCTAAGAACTTGCCAGAAGGCGGCAGCGTCAAAGTGACCATCGATGGCCAAGACAACTATCCAGGTCTGACGGTTGATCCAGAAACCGGCCAAGTGACCGGCCAACCGGAAATCACCGACTGGGCGCCTGAGGAAGAAACCCGGACCATTACGGTAACGGCCGAAGTCCAAGACAAGGACGGTAATCCAGTCCGTGACGCAGACGGTAACCCAGTGAAAGCTGAATCAACTATTACTGTTTACCGCGATACCGACAAGGACGGCCAACCTGACAAGGATACGGGCATGCCTCAAGATCCAAACAATCCAAGCGTCCCAGGCATCGACCAAGGTGACAAGGACGATGACAACGATGGCTGGACTGACCAGGATGAAAAAGACCGCGGCACCGATCCGAAAGACCAAAACGATTTCCCAGAAGTGACCGAACCAGGCGCTGAAAACGAACCTGGCAAGGACACCACCACGGTAACCGGCAAGACCACGCCAAACACCGATGTGGAAGTCAAAGATAAAGACGGCAAGACTATCGGTACCGGCACTTCCGATGACAAGGGTAATGTTAAGATCGATGTGCCTAAGCAAAACCCTGGTGATAAGGTAACTATTACCCCAGGCAAGAAGGACGACCAAGGCAACTTTACTCCGATTAAGGATGACCAAGGCAATCCTCGTGGTGGCGCTGAAACCATCGTCAAGGAAACCCCACAAATCACCAATCCTGGGGCTAAGAACGAACCCGGTTCAGACAAGACCACTGTGACCGGCAAGACCACCGTTCCAAACACGACTATTGAAGTCAAAGACAAGGACGGCAAGACCATCGGCACCGGCACTTCGGACGAGAATGGCGACTTTACCATTGAAGTTCCTCGTCAAGAAGGCGGAGACACGGTTTCTGTGATCCCATCTAAGGACTACACCAATCCAGATGGCTCAACAGAAACTCGGACCGGTGACCCTGTCGAAACCACTGTTAGTGAAGATACTCCAGTCGTTGTCGGCGTGGAAGTCACACCAAAATCACAAAACGCCCTGGAAGGTAAGGACATTACCCCAGTGACCCCTCAAGCGGACAATGTCCCAGAAGGCGGCAGCGTCAAAGTGACCATCGATGGCCAAGACACTTATCCAGGTCTGACCGTTGACCCAGAATCCGGACAAGTGACCGGTCGTCCTGAAATCACCGACTGGGCTCCAGAGGAAGAAACCCGGACCATTACGGTTGAAGTTGCTGTCCTAGATAAAGACGGCAAGCCTGTCAACGATGCAGATGGTAACCCAGTGAAAGCTGAATCGACTATCACTGTTTACCGCGATACCGACAAGGACGGTCAACCTGACAAGGATACGGGCATGCCTCAAGATCCAAACAATCCAAGCGTCCCAGGCATCGACCAAGGCGACAAGGATGATGACAACGACGGCTGGACCGACCAAGAGGAAAATGACCGCGGTACCGATCCGAAAGACCAAGACAGCTTCCCACGTGTGACCGAGCCCGGCGCCGAAAACGAACCAGGCAAGGACACCACCACGGTAACTGGCAAGACCACGCCAAACACCGAAGTCGAAGTTAAGGATAAAGATGGAAATACCATCGGCACCGGCACTTCCGATGACAAGGGTAATGTTAAGGTCGACGTACCTAAGCAAAATCCTGGCGACAAGGTGACTGTCATTCCTGGCAAGAAGGACGACCAAGGCAACTTTACCCCAGTCAAGGATGATCAAGGCAATCCGCGTGGTGGCGCTGAAACCATCGTTAAGGAAACCCCACAAATTACTAACCCAGGGGCCAAGAACGAGCCTGGTTCAGACAAGACCACTGTGACCGGCAAGACCACCGTTCCAAACACGACTATTGAAGTCAAAGACAAGGACGGCAAGACCATCGGCACCGGCACTTCTGATGAAAACGGCGACTTCACGATTGAAGTTCCTCGCCAAGGCAGCGGCGACAAGATTTCGATCATCCCATCTAAGGACTACACCAATCCAGATGGCAGTGTGGAAACTCGGACCGGCGACCCTGTCGAAACCACGGTTACTGGACACACCCCAGCGACCAAGCAAGACAAGGACATCTACGAGCCTGAATACAAACCAGGTACCGGTCAACCAGGCACCAAGGTGGAAGTCGGCGAACCAATTTTCAGAGATGAAGACGGCAAAGTCGTGAACCCACCAGCCGGCACCAGCTTCAAGCCAGGCCAAGGCGAAACCGGCATCACTGTTGACCCTGAAACTGGCGCAGTCGTTGTCGAAGTCCCAGCCGACGCCAAGCCAGGCGACACGATCGAAAAATCAATCATTGTGACCTACCCTGATGGTTCAAGCGAAAGCGTCACCGTCACTGTGACGGTTGAAGGCAAGGGCGGCAGCGGCGTGACACCTACGCCAAGACCAACGCCTGAACCTCAACCAGAAGGCAAAGATGAAACCAAGGACGAGCCAGCACCTGCTCAAGACCCTGTCGAAAAACCTGGTAAGACAGAAGACAAGACCCCAGCTAAACCAGGTCAAGTCGCACTCAAGCCAGCCGCTAAGGACCAAGGCAAAGCTCAACAAGCTCCAGCCAAAGCCCAAAGCAAACTCCCACAAACCGGCGCTATCGCAGGTTTAACGAGCGGCCTATCCCTCGCCCTCGTCGGAGTCGGCAGCTTACTCGCCCTCGGCAAAAAGAAAAAAGAAGACTAATCGCAATGGGGATTGCTGACTAGCCTTCAGATTGAGCACCTCGCACGGAGCGGGGTGCTTTTTTGTTTTGATAGGGTTGAGGGGAGGCGCGTGCCTCCCTTCCTTGTGTATTAAGAGGAGCAAGACGGCTGGGGCTGTCTTGTAGCTTATTGGTCAATTGTTGAGGCTCTGATAGCTAGAGGAGTAGTGGTGCGGACAAGCGAAATGGCGTTTTGTCCGTATCTTGTGGCGAAGCGGACAAGAGTAGAGGCGTTTTGTCCGTATCTTAAGGAGAAACTGACATAAGGGTAGGGGCTCTGTCGGTAAGTGGGAGAGATACCGACATAAGCACAAAAATCTGTCACTTTCTCAGGTGAAATAGTGAGGATTTAGTTTTTGAATCATGAAAAATCCTAAAAGTTAGAAAAAAAGGGAGTAATGGCTAGAGAAACTGAATTAACGCAGGAGAAGATGCAGTATCACGCCTAGAAACTGCATTAACGCGGAAGAAGATGCAGTATCTTGCCTAGAAACTGCATTAACCTAGGAGAAGATGCAGCTTCCCTTGGACCACCGGCATTAAGGCAAGCGATAATGCGGGATCGGGGCTAGTGCTAGTTGGGCTTAGGAAGAGGAGGAAAGTTTAATCGGATTTTTGCTTATTATAGGTCCGCATAATAACAAAACACAATAATGTTCGATTGTTTAATAGAGAACCCCAGTGATGGAAAGCGAAAACCTTGATAGACAAGGCTTATTGATCAATGGTGATTCAAAGATTGAATCAGGAAGGCAATAAATGACAAACAAAAGTACAATAGTGTTCTGATTAAGGACAAAAACTGGTCTTATATTAATTCATCATAAAAGCCAATTTCTGTAACCGATATGAAAGCCTGTATAATCAATCTTTGGTCCATGTATCAAGAAATAGATTTCATGAAATAAGTTTGTGCTATTTTTATTCATTTATTAAGAACTATATAATCCATTTAAACAAATATTTCATTATTGCATTGTGTTTATTTTATAAGGAGGAGACATATGGTAGGTAAGAATAACTATCAGGTCAAAAAGGAAAAGCAGGCAGACAAGTTCTACCGCTATTCCATCAAACGACTAAGCGTCGGGGTGGCCTCGGTTGCGGTTGCAGCCGGTTTGCTGTTTACCAGTGATGCTGCCGTGGTTGAAGTAGCCGCCGCAGAAACTGGCAATACAAGTGCCCTCACACAACCGGAAGAAACAGAAGAGGAAAAAGCGCGCCGAGCTGCCGCTGCAGCCGCAGCCCTCGAAGCTGAGAAGAATACAGCAGCAGTTGAAGCACCAGCTGAAACAACTGCCGCTCCTGTAGCCGAAACGCCAGCAGAGCCAGCAGCTCCTGTTGCAGAAGCTGAGAAGAAGGCCGAAGAAGCCCCAGCTGAAAAACCAGCAGAAGCTGAGAAGAAGGCTGAAGAAGCACCAAAAGCTGAAAGGGTAGAAGCTGACAAGAAGGCTGAAGAAGCGCCAAAAAGCTGAAAAAGCTGAAGAGAAGAAAGCTGAGAAAGAAACTAAGGCTGATAAGAACTCTGAAGCTCGTGCTGGTCACTATGCCGCAGACGAAAACGAAAAAGCTGGCGAATTGAAATTCTTCGCTGCTGAAGATAAAAAAGCCAAAGATACCAATGAACCGGCTCCAACAGCTGATTTAACTTTTAGCTTAAAAGCTGGTGCTATTGAAGAGAAGAAGCCTGAAGAAGCTGTTTCTAACAAGGCAAGCTTGCCTAAAGGAACCACTTATGAATGGGTTAAAAAACCTCAAAAAGGGGATAAGGAAGCTCATGTGAAAGTAACTTATCCTGATAAGAGTTATGATATTTTAACCTTGCCAATCAACACTCCAGACAATGTCCCTGCCGAAGCTGCAAACGGGACTGAACTCATTACAGGTGGTGGAACCAGTGAAGCGGACGCCATTGATGCCACTGGTCAAAATCCAGAAGCCACCCAAATTTACCGTGGTCAAGCCTGGATCGAAAATGAACCGGCATTTGGTGATAAAGATAAGGGCGATGTACCTGCTGCTGGCCAAAAAGTTTATCTTCAATGGAAAGATGGTAAGGGCGTTGTTTCCCCTATCTTCTATACAGTAGTTAAACCAGATGGATCCTTTATCTTTGACTTATCCCGTCCAGTTATCTTAGCCGATGGTTCGGTGACCCAGTATAAATTAGCTGGCGATGCGAACTTCGGGGTAAGAACTTGGGCGTCACCTATGGAAGGTTATTCTGTAGTTAAGTCCGGGGATATGTACGGGGCACGTTTCCAAACTCGTTTGGACCGGACCCAAGAAAACTGGGACTTCACTGCTGGTATCAACCGGATTGTTAACGGGGTTATCCAATACCAAAGAAAACCAAACGTTGAAGGTTGGTTAGCTAAACCTGAAGACCAATGGGTAAGAGCCAATACCCCTGAAGGTTACTGGCCAGAAGACGGTAACTATGGGGTAATGCGCGGTAAGGTTTGGTATGAAGTTAACGAAACAAACGGTGGGGTAACCAACGAATACCTCGGCCAACCTGGTAACGGGGATATCTGGGCTACTGGTATGGAAGTTGTCGGTTCATATGTTAACGACCATGTTGCTCGCCAATTCGATGCTTGGAAGACAGCCAACAAGGGTTATACCCATGACCAATTCAAGGCAGCCCAACAACAAATCATTGCTGAATATGAACAACAATATGGCAAGGGGTCAGCCATTGCTGAAACGGTTGTTGGTAAGGTTGATAAAGATGGTAATTTCCGTATTCCATTCAAGGGGCTTTACGGCGTTTCAAGAGACCGTCAAAATCCTATCGCTGCTGTTGCCAATAGAGTAAGCGATGAGGAATATGGAACAGTTGTCAAAGATGAAGAAGTGACCCATAAAGATTCACGGCCATGGGATGGTATCGTGAACTTGAAGGCACGCCATATCAACTACGACTACTCTTATGTTTACCCATTATCCGGTAACCGCGACACCTGGATGAAGATGTATGAAGACAATATGTTCCAAACATCATACTCTATCGGGGGTCAATTAAATGCGGGGACTGATATTAGCGGGATTCAATTTGCCCTGTTGGCTGCTCAACCAGTTCATGATGTAACAAATTACGATACTAATGCGAAATTTGCTCGTCCTGGTGACACTGCTCAATCATCCACTAAGGGCCTTCACCCAAGCCAACCTTACAAGCAAAGATGGTTTAGAAACGGTAAGCCAGTCGGAACTGCAACAGAATTCACTACTGATGAGAAAGGTGAATACGGTTCAATTCCAATTACCGTGCCAAATGATTTAGAAGATGATGTGATCTATACATCAGCTATTTTCGCTTCTAACAACCAGGCCAATAAGTTGACCGAAGCCCTTTATGCGGATTCCTTCATGGCCCGTCCACCAGTTAAGAAAGTAAACAAAGATGACGAAGTGAAGAGAGGCTACGTTCGTGTCAGCTTCTTGCCAGGTAATGGTGGTAAATTCGATGGCAATAACCAAGAAGTTTACTATGACATCTTGGAAGGCAAGACCATCCAAGAAGCTATTGCAGACTCTAAGGGTTCTGCTGCGCCATTAGTCGTTCCAAATGTGACGCCAAATGACCCAGCTAAACCATTCAAGGGTTGGAAGGAAAATTCAAACAACGAAAATACTAAAGTTTACGCTAAAGATTTAGCAGACTACACTACACCGCTTGAAGCTGGTAAACCTGTGACTTTCGTAGCTGAGTACGACAAAGTTGAAGAAAAAGACAATTTTGACCCAGTCTACACCGAAGTCCCAGGCAAAGTCGGCGAAGAAGCATCTTCAACACCTAAATTCACCGACAAGGCGGGTAAGGACACCGCCAAACCAGCCGGGGCTAAATTTGCTCTAGGCGACAACGCTCCAGCAGGTGCAACAATTGATCCTGACACAGGGGTTGTGAAATACACACCTAAGGCCGGCGACGCTGATAAGACAGTTGATGTTCCAGTCGTTGTCACCTACAAGGATGGCTCAAAGGATAATACTACTGCACCAATCCATGTAGCTGCCCAAGACAAGATCAAGGACGTGACTGATCCAAACGCCCCAGTTCCAGAAGGCTATGTGCGTCTGAAATTCAATGCGGATACTAAAGATGGTTCAGTGACTGGTAAATTTGCGGACAACGCTAAGGTGAAAGCCTTCGACGTTCTTAAGGGCACCAAGTTCAATGACCCAGCTATCCAAGAGAAATTTGATGCGGTTGTACCTACTAACCCAGTTGCAGACAACCCAGCTAAGAAATGGTCATCATGGGAACCAATCTTTGACAATGAATTAGCCAAGGATACCCCAATCGAACAAGGGCTTAAAGGCGACACCCGCGAATATCACTCTGTTTACGAAGATAAAGCCTTCAACGAAGCCAATGTTGGAATCGCTAAGGTTGAAATCGTCCAAGACCCAACCAAGAAGGCCTACACTGAAGGCAAGGAAGGCGACAACAAGCTCGACCCAGCCGGCACCCAGGTGAAATTAACCGATGCTAATGGCGTGGAAAAAGTTGTTGGCCCAGAAGAATTCGGCAAGTATGGCATTAAACTTGGCCTCAAAGACGTACCAAACTACACGCCAGAAACACCTTTAACCAAGAAAGACCATGACGGTAAGAAGGTTGAAGTCACTGTTCCAGGTAAGAATGGCGAACTCAAGGCGGAATCCAAGGCCCCAATCACAGTTAAACAACAAGATAAGGATGCTTTGGAACCAAGCTATGCCCCAACTGAAGCCAATGTTGGTCAAGAAGCTGCTTCGAAAGCACCAACATTTAAAGATAGCGCCAATAAAGCAGTAGACACACCAGCTGGCGTAACTTTCGCTTTAGCTAAGGGTGCTCCTAAGGGCGCTAAGATCGATCCTAAGACAGGGGTTGTGACTTACACACCTGCAGCTGCTGACGAAGGCAAGGCGGTTAAAGTCCCAGTCGTTGTCACTTACGGCGACAAGACCACTGACCAAGCAGAAGCTACCTTCAACGTAGGCCAACGTCCTGACGTGATCGAAGCGACTGATCCCAACGCAGAAGTGCCACAAGGCTATCACAAGGTAACCCTCAAGGCTGGCGAAGGCACCCAAGTTCCAGAAAAAGTCCTCCACGTCAGAGACGGCAAGGGCATTCCAGCCGACAAGTACCCAGCTGCCACCATCGACCCAGCCAAGGCTAAGGACTACAAAGAACCAATCACCTGGTCTGTTGCAGCTAATACCCCAATCACCAAAGATGAGGTTATTGTAGCTAATGCTACTAAGAAGACCGATGCAGAGAAGAATACGCCTCAAGCTAAGGACCAAACCGTCAAAGTAGGGGAAACACCTAAGGCCGAAGAATCCATTGCGAACTTGAAAGACCTTCCACAAGGTACTAAGGTAGCTTACAAGGAACCAGTTGATACCAAGACGCCAGGTGAAAAACCAGCCACAGTTGTCGTAACCTACCCAGACGGTTCTACGGATGAAGTTCCTGCTAAGGTACAAGTCAAAGACTTAACTGACGCAGAAAAGAACAATCCACAAGCTAAGGATCAAACCGTCAAAGTTGGCGAAACACCTAAGGCCGAAGATTCCATCGCGAACTTGAAAGACCTTCCACAAGGTACTAAGGTAGCTTACAAGGAACCAGTTGATACCAAGACGCCAGGTGACAAACCAGCGACAGTAGTGGTAACCTACCCAGACGGTTCAAGTGAAGAAGTTCCTGCTAAAGTACAAGTCAAAGACTTAACTGACGCAGAAAAGAACAATCCACAAGCTAAGGATCAAACCGTCAAAGTTGGCGAAACACCTAAGGCCGAAGATTCCATCGCGAACTTGAAAGACCTTCCACAAGGTACCAAGGTAGCCTACAAGGAACCAGTCGACACCAAGACACCAGGCGACAAGCCAGCTACTGTTGTTGTAACCTACCCAGACGGTTCTACGGATGAAGTTCCTGCTAAGGTACAAGTCAAAGACTTAAC